>CAYOIL010000007.1:23230-34052 GCA_964403985.1 uncultured Saprospiraceae bacterium | reverse complement strand
ACAGAAGGCTTTGTGAAGTGCTTTCTTCTTCTTAATTCCTTTAGTGTTCCTGTACTAAGAAATTTTCTTTTGTAACGCTTAAGAGCTCTATCTATTGACTCTTCTTCTTTTACATTGATTATTAACATCTAATCTATTGTTTTTAATTTTAGAGCCGCAAATGTATGAATAAATTTTTGTTCCAACAATATATTTTTAAGAATAATATTTTTCATTTTTTCTAGTAACCTTTTCACTTTTGACATCGTCAATCAAACATACTTCAAAAGTCAATAACAATAAAATGAAAATTACCTCTTTTTACTTTACCGCCATCTTAGCTTTTCTATGTTTTTCAATCTCCGTTTCCGCTAATGACTTACCATTAATAGAAGGTAGGATAATAGAGAAACTAACTGATCAACCTTTAGCATATGTAAATATCGGTGTCGTAGGGAAAGGGGTAGGTACTGTTTCAAATACCAAAGGTGTTTTTTCTCTAACTATTCCGTCATCATTAGATAATGAGATTGTAAGAGTATCAATGGTTGGGTATACGTCCGTAGAATTTTCTGTATCTGATTTTCGAAAAAAGATTTCAGAGGATTATAATATTTTCTTAGAACCAAAAACGAATGAGATTCAAGAAATCGCTATCGTCGACTCGAAAATGAAATCTTACCTCAAAGGAAATAAAACAAAGAATCAATGGTTCAGTGTAGGTTTTGAATCAGACACATTAGGTAATGAGTTTGCTACAAAATTTAAAATTCGAAAAAGAAGAACAATCATAAAGGATTTAAGGCTTTCAATTAATGAAAATACTTTCGATACCTTGCGATTTCGATTGAATCTTTATAAGATAAAAAATGGAAAGCCCGGTGAAATTATTAATACGGAGAACATTATTGTAACTACAACGAAAAAAAGTAGCGAAGTATTGATCGTCGATTTATTACCTTATAATGTCGTTGTTGAAAAAGGATTTTTTGCCAGCATAGAATGGATTGAAAATTCAGAACCTGTTACAATAGATGAAAATGGCGACAAAACTCCAGATGTCTCTTTCTCGGCTGCTTACCCAGCTCGAACAGTATATTATAGAAAGACAAGTCATGCAAACTGGAGAAGCATCAAAGGACTTGGAATAGGAATGCAAGTAACAATTTTGCAGTAGAGAAATAATTAAGCAGATTACGATTACTTTTCGCCTAAACTTTTATACTTCGCAATTTAACCCGACCTCAGTTTACTAGATTTCGTATATACTTAGATAATTCCTACACAGTGAAAAATAATATTTGGGCTTACAAGCCCAAATTTAAAAGCTTCATGAATCTGCTTATGTAAAAGATTTTATCCAATTTTCTGTCGATCTTTGATTCTACTTTTGGCACTACCTTCAGTAGTTGTCTAACATAAGGTTTTGTGGCGATTCGAGCTGCTACAATAAGCTTTTCACCATCACTCAAAGCCAAATACCATTTGCTAATATCGTTGTAGATTTTGTCAACTGATTTTTTATTCTGTTGGGAATATAGCTTTATGAATTTGACCATATCTTTAGTCTTATTATATTCTAGACTGTTTTCTAAAGCTTCAATAGAATAAGCGGCTAAAGCATCAAGCTTGTCCAAAGGTTGCATAGATGCTGCAGCTAGTTGACTCAGTTGTGCATTATGCAAACTCAGTTCTTTCTTCATTCGTTTTGAAGTGCAAGAACTTAGAATGATAGCAAAGAATAATATCAATAAAAGCCCATGACTTGTTGATCTATTAGTCGAATTCAATTGTATCACCTGGTTTTAGTTTTTTGTCAGTAGGATTTCCAAACAAGTCTTTCGGAGTATCGTCTTCTTTTTTTACTTCTTCTACAACAGGAGAAACGGGCTCAACACCTTCAGGTAATTCTTCAGCTGTTACTCGTACAAGTTTAGTTTCAAAAAGCCTGTTTCCTGATGCTTTCCAACCTTTTACATCAATTAATGAAGTTAATTCATGCGTTTCCGTCATATTCTTATTCCCTTTTTTATAAGTTAATATAACGGGATCCAATTGACGATCCGACACATAATATAGTTTTGAAGAGCGGTGATCAGTTATGAATTTGTACATACTATCCATCTTCGAAGTTTCTATTTTGAATCGCTTCACCATAGTTTTTCCTTTCTCTCCATCGTAATAAACACAATTCAGAATTTTATCACCATTGAATTTATATTTTGCAACCAGAGTATCCACATTATTAATCTTGATATCAATATTAAGATCTCTTTGAAGATATTCTCCTGACTCATAAATTAATAAAAGTGAGTCTCCACTGTCAAATTCACCTAAGAAATCTCCTCTTTCTTGTTTGTTCAATCTACCGCTAACAGGGTCCATATAAAATTTTTGAGCCCCCAGAGAAGAAGTTCCTACTTCCAATTGAGTTACTTTTTTCACTGGATACTTAGTCACTGTATTTCCTTGTGACCCTCTGCCTTTTATAGCTAAATCAGCGAAATCATACTCAAATAATTTCTTTTTGGCGCTGCAGCCAGGACTAAGTTGGATACTTACTAATTCTGTTTCTCCATTTTTGTTTGCAGTGAAATAAAGCATCTTTGACCCTTTTGTCCCTTTTGTTAAATCATACTCTTTATCTCGAGTAATTGACTTTACATTGAACCTTTTTGCCATCGTTTTCCCGCTTTGACCATCTAAATACATCATGTTGTAGGTCATACGATCATCTCCTTTCTTCCAAACCGCAATATGAACTATATTCTTACCAACAAATACTTTGTCTGAAATTCTATAAACCCCAAATTTTCCATCCTTTCGGAATACAATTACATCGTCTATATCCGAACAATCCTGAACAAATTCTTCTTTCTTTAGGCCAGTTCCCATGAAACCTTCCTTCTTGTCGACATATAGCTTCGCATTATTAGCTACAACTCTTCTCGCACTTATACTGTCAAACTCAGTAATCTCCGTTTTTCTCTCTTTCCCTTTACCGTATTTTCTCTTTAATTCCGCATAATAATCAATTGTGAAATCAACAATATTCGCTAAATTGAAATTTACCTTGTCCAGCTCTTCCAAAATATTTGCAATAAGCTCATCCGCTTTAAAACTATTATACTTGGAAATTCGCTTGATCTTGATTTCAGTCAGTCTGACAATATCTTCTTCACTGATATTTCTATTCAATATTAAACGATCGTCTTTTCCGGTTTTGGCCGTATCTGGTGTAGAAACATACTTATCAAGTCCTTTTCTAATCGCAACCAACACTTCTTCCCATGACTCACATTCCTCAATGTCACGATATATCCTCTTTTCAATAAAGATCTTTTCAAGACTTGAAAAATGCCACTTTTCTTCTAGCTCTCCTTTCTTTATTTCTAACTCTCTTCGAAGTAAATCTTTTGTATTCGCAGTGCATACTTTAAGAATATCACTTACCGATAAGAAATGCGGTTTATTATCAATGATAATACACGCATTCGGCGAGATACTTTCTTCACATCTTGTAAAAGCATATAAAGCATCTATAGTCATTTCAGGCGAGGTGCCACTCTGTAAGTCAACTTGAATATCTACGTCTTTAGCCGTATTGTCTACAACTTTTTTAATCTTGATTTTACCTTTATCGTTCGCCTTTATAATCGAATCAATTAAAGAGTTTGTAGTAACTCCATATGGCAACTCATAAATCGAAAGTGTATTTTTATCGACTATTTTAATTCGTGCGCGTGATCGTACTTTTCCTCCTCTAGCTCCATCATTATATTCTCTTACATCAGCCATTCCTCCGTGCATAAAGTCAGGATAAATCTTAAATGGCTTGTCTTTAAGGATTTTTATCGAGGCATCTATTAACTCATTAAAGTTATGTGGAAGAATCTTAGTAGAAAGACCTACGGCTATTCCTTCTACACCTTGCGTAAGAAGTAATGGAAATTTTACAGGCAAAGTAACAGGTTCTTTTTTCCGACCATCATAACTCATTTGCCAATCGGTCGTTTGACCATTGAAAATAACTTCTAAGGCAAATTTTGTTAATCTAGCTTCGATATAACGAGGAGCTGCAGATCGATCACCGGTTCTGGTATCACCCCAGTTTCCTTGAGGATCTATCAACAAGTCTTTTTGGCCAAGACCTACTAAGGCATCTCCTATAGCAGCATCTCCATGTGGGTGATATTGCATAGTTTGCCCTATAATGTTAGCTACTTTGTGATAACGACCGTCATCCATAACTTTCATTGCATGTAATATCCGTCTATGAACGGGCTTCATCCCATCTTCTATTGCGGGAACTGCTCGTTCAAGAATTACATACGATGCATAATCCAGAAAATATTCTTGATACAATCCATTCAGCGTAATTACTTCACTGTTCGACTCTCTTTCCATAAATAATAATAAGCCACTAAAATATGAAAGAATTTCTATATATGTAAAAGACTTGCTATTATTATATAGATTCTACCTCGGGAAACGCATCACAAAGAGATATTTAGATCAATAATTTTGAAAAAAATGTAGTAAATTAGATACACACTTTGTCAATGTTCTCTATTGCTTGAGGTAACCTAAGTTTAGCAGCTTTTTTAATATCCTTACAAGCGGCATCCGCTTGTTCTAACTGAACATTAGCATTTGCTCTGTTGTAATAAGCTTCTGCAAACTTGGGATCAAGCTTTATCGCTTTTGAAAATTTTTGATGTGCTTCTTTGTATCTTTTCATATTCAAATAAGCCACTCCTAAAGAATAATGAACACTTGGATTCTTAGGGTCATTTTTTTCTAAAATTTTATAATCTCCTAGCGCCTCCTCATATAATTCCTCATTCAAATAACAGATTGCTCTATTTTTTCTAGCTGATTTATGATCTGGATTAGTTTCAAGAGCCATGCTGAAATCCATCATAGCACTACGATTATTTTTCATTTTCATTTTGCAATAAGCTCTATAGTAATATGCATCACTTAAAGAAGGGTCTTGTTGTAAAGCTGAGCCAAAATCTTGAATAGCTTCACTATAATTTTCTTGATTTAAATGTGCTTTTCCTCGAGCTAGATAAGCTTTTTTATTTCCTGGTTTAATCTCTAAAACTTTGGAATATGCTTGAACAGATTCACTGAAATTCTTTTCTTTATCATTCGCAATTCCCAAGTTATACCAAGCGGTATAACTAGATGGATTAAATTCTGTCGATTTTTTCAAGTCTTTTATTGCCGGCCCATATTCTTTTATATTTAGCAGACAAACACCTCTATTCATATATGCTTGAGCGTATTCTGCATCAAGTTTTATAGCTTCTGTATAAGAGAAAATAGCCGTATCGTACATTTTCAACCTCATTAAAGCAAAGCCTTTATAGAGGTGCGCTTTTTTAAATGTAGGGTCGAGCTTTAGTGTTTGGTCAAAATCATTTATAGCACTTTCATATTGCTTTAAATTTAATTTAGCGTTGGCTCTGTTGTAAAAAGCTGAAGAATAATCTTTTTTATTTTCGATAGCAAGTGTGTAGAATTCTATTGCTTTAGCGTAATCTTTATTTTGAAAATGGTCTACAGCAGTATTGAAATGTTCTGCCGCTTTCACTTCATCTTGAGCGTTAATAGTAGAAATAGAAAAAGTCAATAATAATAGTAGAAAAGCGAATTGTACTTTATTAATCAGTTTGTTATGCATTATAGAAAATTTAGATATGTAAAACAAATATACCTTATTTCTTAAAAATGAACCAATAAAAATATAAGATCATTAAAATAAGATATGAATCTAGAGTAATGTACAATTGCCTTATAAACTAAGAGTTGTGTAGTTTGTTAATAGTTGTTGGGCTTTCGCCCAAAATTCGCGTGTGATAATTCTAACGTGATTCAACTAAAATAAATTACTTTTGTTTTAATATTTTTGGCAGTATACGAAAACCAAAAGGTTAAATCTTTCGTATATCAATAAAATACGTACTGAAAAAATAACCATTTTTTATTTTGGGCCCCCGAGCCCAAAAAATATTATATGAAGGAGAGGCAAGAATATATCGATCTTGATGAGACTGCAAGTTCTAGAAAAGAAGATCACATTACATTAGCATTCGAAAGTCAACAAGATAAGTTGTTACTGGATAAAAGGTTTTACTACGAGCCAATGTTATCTCGACATATAGCCGATGACGCAGTTTTAGAGAAGAATTGGGCTGGATATGAAGTGAAATTACCGCTATGGGTTAGTTCAATGACAGGTGGAACGGAAAAGGCTAAGAAGATTAATTTTAATTTGGCCAGAGCTTGCGGAAAATATGGATTTGGAATGGGACTAGGTTCTTGTAGATCCTTGCTATTTTCAGACGAGTACTTTGAGGATTTCAATGTAAAATATTTAATGGAAGATTATCCATTATATGCTAATCTCGGTGTTGCACAAGTTGAAATTTTGGCGGAAGCAGGAGACTGGAGTCGTATTGCTAAAATGGTGAAAAAACTGAGGGCGGATGGACTAATTATTCATGTAAATCCGTTACAAGAGTGGTTGCAACCAGAAGGTGATCGATTTAAGCATGCTCCTATTGATACAATAAAAAAGGCACTTCAGAATCTTGAAATGCCAATAATAGTAAAAGAAGTAGGCCAAGGGATGGGACCAGCAAGTCTTGATGCTTTAATGCGTTTGCCTCTTAAAGGTATTGAGTTTGCAGCAAGTGGTGGTACTAATTTCTCTACAATAGAGCTTTTTCGAGCAGATGAAAAAAGGAGAGATTTATTGACAAATGCAACGCGGGTTGGTCATACTGCTGAAGAAATGGTATTGCTTTTAAACAGTTTAATAAAAAAGAACGGAGCTCATTATAAAGTAGAAGATATAATCATTTCAGGAGGAGTAAGAGATTTCTTGGATAGTCACTATTTAAGAGGTCTTGCAGACTTTAATGCCATAACAGGACATGCCAGTGGTTTTTTAAAACATGCGATTGTAGATGAACAATCTTTGGATAATTACATTGAAACTATGCGTGAAGGCTTATTAATGTCGGAATCATTTTTACACATTCGGACATAAAAACAACGAAAATGAACAAGCGAATATCAGGTTTTTCAAAGCTAAATAAAGCGGGTAAGATTAAATGGATCGTAAAGACATTCTTTAAAGATCCTGAAAATGTGATGAATGAATTGATGAGTTACTGGCACAGTAATGAGGCGGAGCAAAAGATATTCGATGGCTTTTCTGAAAATACGATAAGTAATTTTATGCTTCCATATGGGGTGGCCCCAAACTTTATGATCAATAATAAAGTGTATGCTGTTCCTATGGTAATAGAAGAAAGTTCAGTAGTTGCAGCGGCAAGTAGTTCTGCAAAATTTTGGGCAGATAGAGGAGGATTTAAAGCTGAAATTCTTGGAACTAGAAAGATTGGTCAATTACACTTTAAGTGGTCTGGAAATGCCTTAAAGCTAAGAGCTAGACTAGATGAAATTAAAGAATTTTTGATGTCGGAAGTGAATGACATCACTAAGAATATGGATAAAAGAGGAGGAGGAGTGCGAGAGATTGAGTTAATCGATTTTTCTTCTAAGCTTGATAATTATTATCAGTTGAGAGTGAGTTTCGAGACTTGTGATAGTATGGGAGCTAACTTCATTAATAGTGTGCTAGAGCAGTTCGGGCAGTCTTTGCAGCAATTTGTAATAAATGATGCAGGATTTCAAGGCGAAGAAAAGGATCTTGAAATAATAATGGCTATACTTTCGAATTTTACGCCTCAATGTATGGTGCGAGTAACAGCATCTTGTCCAATTAAAGATCTCGGTAATTTTCCAGGAAATATGGACGATAAGACATTTGCGAGAAGGTTTTATGAAGCTATTCAAATTGCTCATATTGATTCTTACCGAGCAACAACTCACAATAAAGGAATTTTTAATGGTATCGATGCAGTAGTTTTAGCAACAGGAAACGACTTTCGAGCAATAGAAGCCTGCGGACATACTTATGCTTCTAAAGATGGAAGTTATGCTTCTCTAAGTCATTGTACAATAGATGATGATAAGTTCACCTTTTGGCTAGATCTTCCATTAGCAGTAGGGACTGTAGGAGGATTGACAAGCCTCCACCCAATGGCAAAAAGATCACTTGAATTATTAGGAAATCCTTCTGCAGAAGAGCTAATGATGATAATTGCAGCAACAGGGCTTGCACAGAATTTTGCAGCTGTGCGTTCTTTAGTAACAACTGGAATTCAACAAGGACATATGAAAATGCACTTGATGAATATCATTAATTCCTTGAAAGTGACTGCTGAAGAGGAGAAAAAATTAGTTGCTCATTTTGAAGATGAAGCAGTTAGTTTCTCAGCTGTAAGAAATGCCTTAGATAAAATAAGAGCAGATAAAAATTCACAAAATAAGGCAAACTAGCGCATGAGTCAACAGGCGGTGACTAGTGAATTACCTGGGAAGGTAGATTACGCTATTCTTGGCTTTCTCAGTATTATATGGGGAAGTTCTTTCATTCTAATTAAGCTTGGTCTAGATTATTTTACACCTATGCAAGTGGGGGCTTTGCGTATTTTTATTGCTGCAATTGCTTTTGTACCCATTTCAATTTATAAATGGAAAGAAATAGATTGGAAGTTATGGCCATTTTATCTTATCGTAGGGATGTGTGGGAGTGGAATTCCTAGTTTTTTATTTCCACTAGCTCAGCAGGAATTGTCTTCAAGTGTTACCGGAGTTTTAAATTCTTTAACTCCACTTTTTACTTTAATCATAGGAGCTTGGATTTTAAAATCCAAAATCAATAATGCTAAGATATTCGGAGTTATTTTAGGATTAATAGGTGCTGTGTTGCTGATTTTACTCGGTGATAACTTAGATTTAAATGAAAAGCTATATTATGGTTTTTACGTTTTGCTAGCAACTATATGTTACGGAACTAGTGTGAATGTGGCTAAGGCCAAAATGAATCACATAAATCCTACCTTGTTAATGTCCAATTCATTTTTACTTATTCTACCTTTTGCTGTGATTGCTTTCTTTACCAGTGATACACATACCACAATTATGGAGACTCCTGGAATTTCAAAAGGTATTCTATATGTAGCTTTGCTTTCTCTGCTCGGTACGTTTTATGCGAGTATTTTATTTTATAAAATGGTCCAACGGACTAATCCTGTTTTTAGTTCGAGTGTAACTTATCTTATTCCCATAGTCTCTTTGTTTTGGGGAGTGTTGGATGGAGAAGCATTCGGAATATATCATGCCTTTGGAATGGTGTTAATTTTGGTAGGAGTGTTTTTCAGTCGGAAGTAGATTGTATTTTGAACATCAGATTTTATAAGTTAACTTGAACACTTTTAATGTCACAGTTTAACTTTGGAATAATAATTTCGGTTTATTTATTTTAACCTATCTTTCACCACAAAACTTCAAAACAAAATCTTTTATGGAAATAATAGCTACTATTTTGATCGTCTTTGTTGCTGCTGAACATTTATTCTTTCTATACTTTGAAATGTTTGCTTGGGAAACCATAGGTATGAAACTTTTCAGAGGATTATTGCCAAAAGAGTTATTCAAACAAACCAAAGTTCTCGCTGCTAACCAAGGGCTATATAATGGGTTTTTGGTAGCCGGATTGGTATGGTCATTATTAATAAAAGATTCGGAATGGTCGACCAATGTTAGTATCTTTTTTCTCACTTGTGTGATTGTAGCTGGAACCTATGCAGGATTGACTTCCAGTAGAAAGATTTTACTTTTTCAAGCTTTTCCAGCAATATTAGCTTTGATTTTCGTTTTATTAAGTAGATAAGAAGATTCCTTTTTGGGTCCCAAGCCCATTTTTTATAGTTAAATGAATGAAGTAATAGTAATTTACTAACAAAACCTAAATCATGGGACTATTCATTTTAATTCTTTGCCTTCCCTCTATTTTATTGTCAATTGATTTTATAAGGTACCTTCTTTTACGTAAAAGATATATTAAAGGAATTGGTAAAATTGTAATTGATTTTTGTGCATTAGTTGTTTTACCTGCTTTATATCTATCATTTTTTGATCCAGCTTTTAATGAATGCTGTACAGATTCTGCTACTTTTTCTCCGGAACATAAACTGACAATTGACTTTTGGATTTTCATTATTATAGTTGCATACCTATTGTCAACTTATAAAAAGGAAATAATTAGTCCTATTATCGAGGTTCTAATTAATGTTATGCTAGTCATTGGCATCATTTTTAATGTTTTTATAGCCATTCATGTCGAGGAATATTTTGGTCTTATTGGCAATGTTCCTATTATCCTTTTATTTGTGTTTGAATTATTGAGAAATCATGATTTGCATATTCAGCAATACATGAAAATAGAAGTTCTTGACATGGGGAAATTTGAACACTTTTTATGGAAGATTTTAAATACGGAACTATTTGTAAAAATTCCTATCCTTTTTCTTCTTTTCTTTCCAGTTTTGTTGTCTCTTTCCTTATTTCTTATGCTTTTTGGGCAAAAGCCCGATTCTTTTATACGAGCATTCACCGATACTTATAAACATGGTTTTTCACAACTAGATCATTTATGTGATAATGTGGAATGTGGAGGGCATTTTCTTTGTTCTGTTGCTGCTAATGGGCATAAAAAACTAGTCTCTCCTAAACGTTATGGTATAAGAGGTGGCGGGAAAATAATCTGTAATAGACAACTTTTAATTGCAAATGCATTCGAAGATTTAATTCAAGAAAAAACACCAAAAATTCATCATCAGATAAGAACTCATTATAATAAGGTTGGAGACCAAATACATCGTTATTATGATGTATTTAATATCAAGATAATTTCAGA
>CAYOIL010000007.1:0-23220 GCA_964403985.1 uncultured Saprospiraceae bacterium | reverse complement strand
TTATTTATGTGCTCATGAAGCCATTGGAATGGATGTTTTTATTAACCTTATATACATTTGATCGAAATCCTGAGAATAGAATCTCGAAACAGTATGTAAGTGCTAAGCATAGAATGTTGATAAACGAAAGACTTAGGAATAAAAAATTGTAAACGAGACTATCTTTTTCAATTCCTATTTTATACATTTGAATCATGTCAACTCAGTTACCAGGTTTATATATTATGGAATCCGAAGAAAAGGGTAGGGGCGTGTATACTTCTATTCCCATAAGTAAAGGCGATGTTATAGAGTCTGCACCAGTTATAATCATGGATGACAAAGATAGAGGTATTATACATAAAACGGTCCTCCACGATTATTATTTTTTATGGGAAGAAGGCCTTGAAGAAGGAGAATATCATGCAGCGATTGCTCTTGGTTATGGCTCTTTATATAATCACAGTAAAACGCCCAATACCGAATTCGTCCCGGTTTTTGACGAGCGAGTGATAGAATTTATTGCTATTCGAGACATAGAACCTGGAGAAGAAATACTTATAGAATATGATGAGGGAGGAAATTCAAGTTTTCAGTTGTGGTTTTAGTCAATAAATCTTATGAAAATAGGAAGTAAGATTTTGCATTTTTTGGGAATAGATTCCCATGAGAATTACCTATGGAGTAAAAACGTAAAAGAATATTCTAATCTTGAAAACGATGTACAATTAACTGAAACATCATTACTTAGAGGAACGAATTCTTGTGATATTAGCCTGTTGAAAAATGCAAATATTGAAGTGCAGGGAGAATTAAATGGTAGTATTTATGGTAAAGAAAATAATGTTGTTCGAGTAAAGGGTACTTTGAAAGGAAATATTAATTGTAAGAAACTTATAGTATATAAATCGGCAATAATTATAGGTGAGATAACTATTGAAAAGTTAATTTTAGAGGATGTATCATCCTTAGATGTTAAGATTACAATGAAAGGAAATGATTGAAAAGTTAATTGCAATAAAGATAGTTTTCATATCAATATTTTTGATTGGATGTTTTGGGGGGCAAGCCCAAATAGATACGCTTTCAGATGAATTCAATAGAACGTGCAATTTTGGTGATTGGAAAGATTTGAATGTGGAAGAAGGGTGGAATGCCTCCCATATGGAAACTATTGATGTTGATGAAGAAGTAGGTGGACATTTAAATATGATGCCATATTCCACAGCTTGGTTTCAAGATCGTAGATCCAATTTGTATTACAAAGAGATAGGTGGAAACTTTGTATTTACAACAAAAGTTTATGCTACGAATAGAGACGAAACTTCTTATCCTGGCCCATCTTATTCCCTTTCAGGAGCCATGTTACGTTCACCTAAGACAATTACCGAACCTTCTACGGAATGGCAAGCGGGTGAAGAAAATTATGTTTTTCTTGCTTTAGGAAATGCGGCAACTAATCACCCTACGTGTCCTTCTTGTCCTGCCCCGCATTTTGAAGTAAAAACAACTACAAATTCTTTTAGTAATCTGAATGTCACTTCGATAGATACAGCAGCAGCGGTAATTAGAATTGCAAGAATTGATAATGCAATCTTAGTTTTATACGCACTTCCTGGTGAACCTTTTCAAGTCCGTCAACGATACAATCGATCAGATATGCCAGACACGCTGCAAGTTGGATTGGTTTCTTATACAGACTGGGGAAATGCAGGGGGATATCTACAAACTTTTCATAATGAATATACTTTAGACGAAACTCTTTATCCAGATGTTCTAAATTTTATGCCAACTTTTAATCCTCAAATAAAAGCACATTTTGATTATGCTCGGTTTACTGAACTTGATCTTCCTATTGAATATGAGAATACCAACTTTTTAAATGAAACAGAAGTTTCAGATGCAGACTTAGTTACAATTTTTGGTTTTACTTCTTTGTCGACAGATCCTGAGAATGCAATTGTTTGGAGAGGGAATTCTGGAGATTGGAATGATCCAAACAACTGGCAAGGTGGCTTATTACCAGCTACAAATAGTGTTGTTGTCATTCCTAATTGTTCTTGTGATGAAATTGCGATTCCAGTTTATAATAATTTAAATTTCACGATTATGGGATTAGTTGTTGAAGAAGGGGCAACACTTATTATTGAAGAAAATAGCGAATTGATTACCGATAATACAGGAGGACACTCTGAAATTGAAATTGACGGAGTGTTAGTCTTAAACGGAGAGTTGACTATTAATGAGTAGTTAGGCAGAAAGTGGGGTTTTACTTTAGAACCATTCCTAGACAATTCCACTTAACACAATTTCTTCTCCTATCCAATGGTTCTTCAATAATCATATTTTCTTTCCAGCCAACAATAGAAAAACCTTCTTTTTGCAATATTTCATATAATTTGATAGCAGGATGAAATTTTGACCAATGAGATGCTTGTAAAAAATTCAAAGGGGTAACAATAACAATTTTACCCTCAGGATGTAAAACGCGTTTCATTTCTTTTAAACCAAGGATGGGATCATTTAATCGATCAAGTAAAAAAGAACTAAATACAAAATCTTGGCTATTATCTTCAAAAGGAAGTAGCTCAGCTTTTGCTAAACCAAATTGAAGATTTTCTATTTTATGCGAATGGAGCTTATGCATAGAATCAAAACCATATCGCATAAAATTAATATTAATGTCTTCTCCATCAATCCACGTTTCTTTTGCTTTCTTTAATAATTGATAACTATAATCAATTCCCCAACATGTACTACTAGAATTTTCTTTTGAAATTTCAGCAATCATTCTTCCTACACTACATCCTAATTCTACAATCTTCGAATTGTCTTTTTCGGGAAGATGTGTTTTGATAAAATCTATAATTGATTGTAATGGATAGTTTCCCCATAAATCATCGGCTAAATGAAGAATAGCTTGCCGAATAGTAGAAGGATCGTATTTTTCATAAGAATCTTTCTGAAATTCGATTTCTGATTTTTCGTAGAAAAATGGGATGTTATTTCTATAAGAATAGGCCTTTTTCATAAGTCGAATAGATTGGAATAATTAAAAACAAACGTACTAAAATCTTACTGTGTATAACTTATATAGCTGTGTTTTTGTACATCTGCTTTTTAAAGAAACGAAATAAAAACTTCTATACTCGATAACTTACAAATTACTTTTGTTGGTTTCAATGATTCAATCCCAAAAGATTAAAACATACATTTTATAATTTTCCTATCTGATAAATTTATCTTTGGTAGCAAAGTAGTAAGAAATTAGGCTTTCAGTTATTTTTTATGGAGGAAGCTCTGATAAGCACAATGTCCTAGTTTACTACTTTACCTAATATTTCAAGATATTTAAATAGAATAATAAACCCAAGAGTTACAAGTAACAAAAACATGCAATACAAAGAGTCAATAAAGGGAATTACAGATGAAATCTTATGTGATGAAATAAATTATCAATCATTAAGAAATAAATTACAGGATTTTAAATTACTACTATTGGGTTTAACGAAACTAGATTCATACGAACCTATAAATCGAGCCGATATCTATAATGAAAATGGAATATCCTTAAATACTACTGATGCGGCCATGTGTGTTGTCGACATAATGCGCACTAGACAATTCGTAAGAGGAATTTTTGATGCTGTAAAGCAAGTTCAAAGTAAAAAATCTTTTCCTGTAAGAATTATGTATGCGGGAACTGGCCCTTTTGCAACACTTATATTGCCTTTGTTAACAAAATATAGAAGTGATGAATTACAACTGATTTTAATGGAAGTTAATGATGAAACTAGAACATATTTAGACCGATTGATTGTAAAATTAGGATTAGAAGAATATGTTGAAAAAATCATTTCAGAAGATGCCTCAAAATATAAATTGGATGAAGCTGATAAAGTAGACATATTAATAAGCGAAACAATGCAACATGGTTTGGTTAAGGAACAGCAGGTGCCAATTATGCTAAATTTAGTTAATCAATTGGATGATGATGTAATAGTAATTCCACAAAAAATAAAATTGGATTTAGCCTTAATGAATACAAGTACAGATTTAATGTTCAACAATGAAGTAGAATTAAGATTTAAATTTTTGAAAACAGTATTGGAATTCGATAAAACTTTTATGCTGAATCATGAAAAGAAAAAAGGTCCTAAAAATAGAATAGAGTTGTGTAAGGAATTGCAATTTAAAGAGGAAGGAGATGTATCATATGATAAATTAGTGATGTTGACCAGTATTCAGGTATTTGGTGAGGAATGGATTTCAGTTGATTCTAGTAGCCTAACAATTCCTAAAACAATATGTAAATTGGATAGAACCAATGAATCTAAAAAAGTAATTTCTATGGACTATGTTATCAAAGAATTACCAGATTTTGAGTATGAATTAAACTAAGAAAGAAGTTTTCTTCTTAACAGTTGAAAAATTAAACTTTTGGATTGCATTTTGAAGAATGTTAATTTCATTTTCAATTATTTTGGGCTTTAAGCCCAAAAATTATAAATACCAACCTTATTTCAATTTCAAGTAAATATCTAAATGAGTAAATACTATCATTATGAATATATTCGATAAAATATTCTAATAGCTATTAATCATTGAGCTTTAAAAAGTTTAGCGAGTAATAAAGGCTTAATGTATAAAAGGTATGTAAGAGATTTTCGAATTTTAAAGTAAAATTCAATAAATGGCTTCTCTACTATTGCATATACTAAATCAAAGCAAATGAAAATAGAAAACGAAAATTCTTATAAAACTGCTTTTGACTGGAGTGAATTAGGAAGAATAAAATCAGTTTCTAAAGGAACGCTTCATCAAACGACTGGAGTGAAGTCTTCAAAGGCATTTTTTGTAAAAAAAGGTCTTTTAAAAAGCTATTCTATTGATGATAATGGAAAAATTCATGTTTTTATGTTTGCTCCTGAAGATTGGATAATTACTGATTTTACTACGAATTTAGACAATTGTACTACAGAGTTATTTATTGATGCAGTTGAAGATTCAGAGATAATAGTGTTGACTGATATTATCAACAACGTAACAGATTTAAAAAAGGAAATTGCTTTCTCTGAAATTCAAAAGCTTTTGAAAAGACTAGCCATTCTTCAAAGAAGAATTATAATGTTAATGAGCACCTCAGCAAAAAAAAGGTACGAAAACTTTGTCGAAGACTATCCACAACTTATCAATAGAATTCCTTTAAAAATGATTGCTTCTTACCTCGGAATTACTCCTGAAGCATTGAGTAATATCAGAAAAAAATTAAGAAATCAAGAAATTTGATTTCTTAATCTACATCAAGAAAAATGAAAAATCTATAATCGAAATTTGCATCATTATAAAATTAAAAAATAAATGATGTTAAGATTATTAATAGTCACTTTAGCTTTCTTATCCTTTTCTTTTAATGTGAATAGTCAAGTAAGAGATTCATTTGAATCTATTATCACTTTTAGTGTATCAAACATGAAATTCAAAACTGTTGAAGGTTCTTTTTCAGGTATGGTCGGAGAAGTTGATTTTCAGCCGAATGATTTATTTAGTTCAAAATTTGATGTATGTATTGATGCTAAGTCAATAGATACAGGGAATGAAAAGAGAGATGAGCATTTAAAGAATAAAGATTTTTTTGAAGTGGAGACTTATCCTAAAATTTGTTTTGAATCTTCTAATATAAGTGAAACATCAGATGGGCATAAAGCAAAGGGAACACTTACGATGCATGGAGTATCAAAAAAAATAGAAATTCCTTTCACTTTTAATTCCAATCAATTTAATGGTGAATTTAAGCTTAATCGAGTAGATTATAAGATTGGAGGAAAAGGTAGATTTATTGTAGGAAAGGAAATCACAGTTAGAATAAAGTGTGTTTTAGTATAGAGTCTACTGTTTAGGATTAAATCTTAATAGGATAAATATTAAAACAAACAACAATTGCTCCGTTTTGGGGCTATTGTTGTTTGTTTTATGTTACATTCATAGTTATGTGAGCTTAAACTCACCAACCTTCTCCTTGAAATTTCAAAATTTCATTAGCTAGTAAATAGTCGCATCAAATCTTAAATGGTGTACTAAAATACACACTTAATACACCTCTCCATTCACCCAAATGACTTTATTTTTCTCTTTTCTTTAGGTGTATTACTAAAATATTTCAAAGCAATTTAATTTTTTAACTATTTGATAATTAGCCGTTTGTGTTTTATTTTTTAAGATTATAAAATCTTTTCTTAAAAAAACTTGCATACAACTAAAACATTATCTTACATTTGTAGTGTACTATTATACTAATACACTATAATTATTCACTTTCTCTTTAAAAAGAAAGATTTAAATTTTTTAATCATGCTTACAATAAACAACATCCACTACGGGTACAAAAAAAATCAGAGTCTTTTCGATGGCTTAGATTTTGTACTTGAGCCTGGTAAGATTAGTGGTTTACTAGGGAAGAATGGTGCTGGTAAATCAACGCTATTGCGTTTAATAACTGGAGCTTATTTTCCGAAACAAGGCTCTCTTGAATTTGGGGGTACACCCACATTAAAAAGAAATGTTGACACTTTATCCTCTTTATATTTTTTACAAGAGGATGATGTATTACCTTCTTATAAGATCGGACAATATGTATCCAATTATTCACCATTTTATCCTCATTTTAGTGAGTCGGACTTTTCTGCTATGTTAGAAAAATTTGAAATTGATGCTATTCAGAAAATGAAAGATTTGTCATTTGGACAGAAAAAGAAGATGAGTGTAGCTTTTGCTTTAGCAACAGGAGTTAAGTTGTTGATACTTGATGAGCCTACTAATGGAATGGATATTCCCTCGAAATCAATACTTCGTCAGGTTGTTTCAGAGACTTTGAGAGAAGATCAAAGCATCATTATTTCGACACATCAGATTCGTGATCTTGGTCAGTTACTGGATACTATTATTGTAATTGAAAAAGGAAAGATTTTACTAAACGAAGATATGTACACTCTTTCTGAAAAATATTCATGTGTTTATGCTCCAGGAAATACACTTCCTGAGGATGTGTTGTATTCAGAGCCTGCACCGGGAGGAAATATTGTCTTACGTAAAAATAGTGGAATGCCTTCAGATATTGATATAGAGGTGTTTTTTAATGCTATAATTTCTAACCCATCAATATTAAATCAATAAATCATGGTACTAAATTTTAAACGATTATCACAACTCATAAAAATTGAGTTGAATCAAAATTTCAAATGGTCGATTCTTATCATAGGACTTATTTATTTTGTACTTGCGTTCTTAAATATTATAGAATATTTTTTCGAAGGAGGAAGGGCTGATGTAGATATACATTCATTATTTATTTCAGTTACGATTATCGGTGGGATAATAATAGGCTCGTCTAGTTTTGGAGAAATAAGTAAACGACATACCAGGATCAACTATTTAAACCTACCTGCAAGTCCAACGGAAAAGGTATTAAGTAAAGCATTAGTTAATTTAATCTTATTTCCATTAGTAATGTTTGGTTTATTTCTTGTTCAAAAATTAATATTTGGAGGTTTATCAAATATAACCAATGGTGCAATATACCATAGTCAACGGTTTGATATTGAGTTTTCAATACTAGTAGTTACTATACTATTTATAATCTCTATATTTTTTTATGGCTCTATGCGATTTAATTCCTATGCCTTTCCACTGACAGTAGTTTGGGTTGTACTTTTTTGTTTAGCTGTGGCTGCTTTTGCCTTTTTGATGGCATTAATTATTTACCCAGAATTAAGACAGGCAATTGCAGGTAACCCGCCTAGTGTTGAGTTTTATGGGCCTAATGTGGAGGATCATTGGTTGATAAATATGTTTCAGTTTTTATTTCATATAGCCCCATTAGTATTTGTAGGATTAAGTATAGTTTGTTTAACGGAAAAAGAAGGATAATGGAATTTAAAAAATCAGAATCAATATATGAGCAAATTGCAAGCTCTATTCAAGAAAACATCTTGGATGAAGTGTGGAAATCAGGAGACCGAATTCCAAGTGTACGAGAGACTGCGGGCAAAATTCAAGTAAACCCGAATACAGTTATGCGTACATACAGCTTGTTGCAAGATGAAGGAATAATCTTTAATAAAAGAGGAATCGGTTTTTTTATATCCGAGGATGCTGTTCAAAAAACAATAGAAATGAAAAAGCAAAAATTTAATTCAGAAATGCTTCCAGAATTCTTTAAAATGATCGATAAATTACAGATCAGTTTTGATGAGTTGAAAGTATCATATAAAGAGTGGAAAATTCAAAATAATTAATTATGAAACGTTTAAAAAATTATATAAAATTAGAACTAGCGCTTCTAGGAGTATTTTTTCTTTGTGTTCTTATATTTCAATTATTTGTTAGATATGAATTTGATACATATGAGCAAAAAATGATAGAATATAGAGGTACATTAGATACAAAAGAATTTGAAGTGGCTGAGTTCGGTAAGCTCTATTGCGAAAGTAATCTTCAAGTGCAATATAAATTGGGTGACCCCAAAGTTGTTATAACTTCGGCAGAAGAAATAATAAATAAAATTGAAATTAAAGAGCAGAACGGTTGGCTAGAGATTCGTGAAAAATCGGATGGATTTAGAATGGATAAAGAATTACAGGATGCAAGTCAGATAATAGTTTATGGTCCAATTTTATCAGAAATTCGCACAGATCGAAATACAAGTGTCAAAGTAACGGATAGATTAGAACTTGATAAGATGCAACTTGAAAGTAATGGTAATTCGACGATTGTAGTCACATTAAAAGCAAAAGAAGTGTATTCGAGTACGAATGGTAATTCGCAGACAACAGTTATAGGCGAAGTTGACGAATTAGAAGTGGATAGTTACGGCAACAGTTCTCATTATTCTCAAGGATGTAAATCGGAAGATGTGAAAGCAAGATCAAATGGGAATTCTTCTATAAGAGTGAAGCCAACAGTTAAAATAGAAGGTCATGCTGGTGGGAATAGTACTTTACATATTCATGGAAATCCAGAAGTAAGCAATACTAGTTCGAGCGGAAATGCATCAATCAGAAATTACTAAAAGATGAAAGATAAAGTAGTGATCCAATATGATGAAGAGTATATGGATATGATTAGTGAAGAAAAGAAGGCAGAGTTATTTATGAACTTTGCCTTCTTAATTTATTTCGTTTTAGGAATTATACTTCTTCTTCAGGTGCAAAGTTAGTAGAGAATCCAATAGGATGTTTGCCTACGGGTTGATCGTCATCATAATCTTCCCAAGCAACAAGGTCTTTTAAGAACTCTTCTACATGCCTTATAATAAAACCTTCATTTAATTCACTAGGTCGAACGATTTCGAGAGACTTAGGTTGTTGCGGCTCGCCATATCCTTCAAGAAATGGTTGTACGATGAGTACTACGATTTTTCCATTGAAAAGTTGTTGGTATACTAGCATTCCATTATTACGAACAACAGAACGACTTTCATCACCATCTAGTTTTTCACGAATTCCACTCTTCATTCTTCCAAGGTTCATAATGATAACCTCTAGATTTTCAACAGAATCTTTTATTTCAATTTCTGCGTCTAAATCGGTATCATCAATTACTTTTTGAAGAGTAGTTTTAATAAGATCTCTAGTTTCATTGTTCCATTGATCTCTGTAATCGAAAGTATTCTTTTTTACTTGAATATACTTTTCTACTTTCGACTTTAATGCTGTTAAATTCATATATATTATTCGTTAGCTTTGAAAAAATGTGTGGGTTGTATCTAATATTACTCGTACTCTGTCCATTGTTGCTGCTTGCGCATAAACTCTAAGAACAGGTTCGGTTCCCGATGGTCTTATCATTACCCACTCTCCTTCATCTTCGAAGAAAAACTTATAACCATCAATTGTTTCTATTGTTTTTACTTTTAGGTTTCCAATAGTAGGAATATCGCCTGTCTTACATCTTGCAATTACACTTTGTTTCTTTTCCTCAGTCAAGTGAAGATCATCTCTATCGTACTTAAATGTTCCTACTCTGTCGTGAATCATGGTAACTAAATCTTTCAGTTTTTTACCACTTTTAGCCATGAATTCCATGATTGTAAGGCCTATCCATATTCCATCTCTTTCAGGTATAAACCCTTTTACTGCCAATCCTCCACTTTCTTCACCTCCTACTAATACATCCTCTGTTAACATGATTTCAGCAATATACTTGAATCCTATCTTCGTCACTGTTATTTCAAGCCCTAGCTCTTTAGCCAGTTTTTGCATCTTTTCAGTTACAGAAAATGTAACCACAACTTTTCCTTTTAAATTCTTTTCAACTGCTAAATAATGTAGTAATAACAAAAGTAAATTATGAGAATCTACAAATTCACCATCCTCATCAAACATCCCTATTCTGTCCGCATCCCCATCTGTCGCAAGCCCAACAGAATTTTTACCACTCTTTTTTATGGTAGCTGATAATTCTGTAAGATTCTTCGCTATCGGTTCAGGTGCTTGCCCATGAAATCCTGGATTTAAATCCTTATGCAAAACTGTTGCACTTGGTAAAATTTTTGACAATACTCCTTGACCCGCACCAAACATGGGATCATAAATAACATCAAACGATGCATTCCTTATCATGTCCAAATCAAATGAAGACGTCACTTTTGCTAAGTAAATCGATTCCAAATCTATTTCATGAATTAATGAATGATCAGCCGAAATTTCCTTTTGGGCGAAAGCCGAAACATCAGGGATCATAGACTCTACTTCACTAATATCCTGAGGAATAGAAGGTCCTCCATGCTTAGATTTAAGTTTAAATCCATTATAAGTCGGTGGATTATGACTCGCTGTAATCACAATACCCAAGTCAGCCTTTGCATGCACAACTCCATAGGAAACCATTGGTGTGGAAACAAATTCTGGCGCTCTATGCACCTCAATTCCATGCGCCGACATCACCTCTGCTGTTGCCATCGAAAACATCGATCCCCCGAATCTACAATCATGCCCTATTATCACCTTTTTCATTCCATTCGAAACCATCCACTTCGCCGTTCCTTCTGCTACACGTATCACATTTTCTAGCGTGTAAGTATCAGCAATTATAGCTCTCCATCCGTCTGTCCCAAATTTTATTTTTATAGGTTTTCCCATTCTATTTTTTTTGTTAAACTTAATGTATTTTTTTACTCATCCATAATTTCAGCATCAAAACTATAAATAATTCATCGAATTAACACATATTACATAAATTCTTAATATATTTCCGCTTCAAAATCAATATACGTGATCAGAGCTCGTCAGAATAATAAAACTAGATATTATACAGATAATTACCGTCATAAAGGCTTACGCCAAAAATTAGTGAAAGATCTTGAAGCACAAGGGATAAAAGATAGAAGGGTCTTATTGGCTATCAATAATGTTCCTAGACACTTTTTTCTTGATACTGCCTTCGCTGAAATAGCTTACCAAAATAGAGCTTTTCCTATTGAAGCTGATCAGACTATCTCCCATCCTTACACAGTTGCTTTTCAAACTGAATTACTCGAAATTCAAAAAGGGGATAAAGTTCTTGAAATAGGTACAGGATCAGGCTATCAAGCATGTATCTTAGCACATATGGGAGCTAAAGTATACTCTATTGAAAGACAAGAAAAATTATTTAATAAGACTAGTGCCTTTTTACCAAAAATTGGCTTCCGCCAAATAAGAACGCTCTTTGGAGATGGTTACAAAGGCGCACCAATGTTTGCTCCGTTTGATAAAATTATAGTCACTGCTGGTGCTCAAGAAATTCCAAGAGCATTGTTTGACCAATTAGCAATAGGAGGGAAATTAGTTATTCCTGTAGGTGCTAATGATCGACAAGAAATGCTATTATATACAAAACTTTCTGCAAAAGAAGTGAACTGTGAAAGACATGGTATGTTCACATTTGTCCCATTTCTTAAAGGAATAAATAAGAATAATTAAGGCCTCATTTTACGAAAAAGCATCATCATACCACCTACTAAACTTGGTATAAGTAAGTTAATTAACCACAAGCAATAACTGGCTAAAACTACCATATCCTTTTGACTTTCAATAGGGTCAAAAACAAATAATGCTATACTTCCTCTAAGTCCTACTTGTAGTAAAGGAGTAAGTGGTAAGATGGTTTGAATTCCGTAAATAATACTAATTGCAATTCCTGTTTCAATCCAACTAAAAGAAATTGGAAAAATTTGGAAGATGAGGTTATATTGGATACAATAGATAATGTATCTAAGTAAAGCATAACTAAATACCTTTTTCTTATGAATTCTATTGAGCTGAGGGCCTATATTTTTGAAATTAGGAAGTCGTTTTTTTATTATTGAAATTTTACTAAATTTTTGAAGTATATAGGGTAGGTATTTAATTATTAAGACAGTCGAAATTGTTACAATAATGCCAAGAAGTATATAAATTTTAGAATTCGCTAAGCCTTCGAAAATTGATTGAGCGGTGAAAAGTAAAAATACACTGGCAAAGAAGATATTAATAATATTTTGGTATAAAGAACAAATGAAAGTTGATAGTACGCCAGCTATTCTATGTTCAGGTTCTAAATACAATATTCTACCGCCATATTCACCAACCCTAGCTGGTGTTAAAATGCCAAAAGTTATTCCTTGAAATACCGCTGTGAAAGCTTGATTTCTTGAAATAATTTTGGTTGGTTTTAGTCCCTCTCTCCACTTTGCTGCTTCTAGTATCCAATTCACAGGCATTAGAATTGCGATTGTAGAAAGTATTAAAAAGGATTTTAAAGTAAAAAGATTCAAAGAGCTTTCAATTAGATCTAGGAATCGAAAGTCTGAATAAAAGTAAGTATAAGCGATATAGATTAATGCGAGTGAGCCTATAACACGAAAAGTGTTAATATATAATGACCTCTTTTTACTTGAATTATGATTTTTATTGTCCAACTAGTTTATCTTTACACTTCACAAATGTAATAGTTATTTCAATGCACTTAATGCAACATAAGATATTGGGAATTGATCCGGGGACAAATGTACTTGGATATGGGATATTAAATACCGAAGGAAGCCAATTAAAAGTGGAGGTTATGGGTGTGTTACAATTGCAAAAACACCCTGATCATGTAACAAAATTAAAAGAAATTTTTCTTCAGTTACAAGAAATTATTGAAACCTATTTACCAGCAACTTTAGCTATTGAAGCTCCTTTTTTTGGAAAGAATGTTCAGTCAATGTTAAAGCTTGGTAGAGCACAAGGTGTAGCAATGGCGGCAGGAATGACAATGGGACTAGATATTCATGATTATTCACCGAAGTCTATTAAAAAGTCTGTTACTGGAAATGGAAACGCATCCAAAGAACAAGTAGCATCTATGCTAGGTCACATCCTAAAAGTTAAGTTTGTAGATGAATATTTAGATGCGACAGATGCTCTTGCAGCTGCAATGACGCATTATAATTCTCATAATTCTTTGTCCTTTGCTAAAGGAAAAATATCTTCAAAAAAGAAAAAGGCTAGTAGTGGAAAGAAGTATAGTGGTTGGGATTCTTTTATTAAAGAGAATGCGAATCGTGTAAAGAAATGAATGTTGATGTTTACATAATTAGGATTTTTATCGCTGGACGCACCATTTTTACAAAGACTTTAAAATGTTTGAAATAAAAAAAGACCAATTCTAAGTAAATAGATATTGATCTTTCTTTTAAATCTTAAATTATAATATTTATCTGCCTAAAGAAATTAAAAACGTAGAAAGAACAGATGCTAGAATTATAGTTGAGATAGAAATTATTAAATTTCTTTTATTGCGTTTTAGATTTTTCTCCTTTTCAGGACAGTCCGGTAATTCATCCATTTTCTTTTTGGCAATTATAGAATTTACTATAGAAATGGTAGTAAATATCAAACCAATAGACCAGAATAATGCTAATCCCACAATCGCCAAACCAAAGCTATTCTTTAGTCTTTTATCTATTTCATCGCATATAGATAATGCCTCTTTGTCAAGCTGATTTCTTTTTATTGACCTCTTGATGATTTTTAAATCCAAGCGTTCCATTAAGGTAAGTTTCCTATTGCATTTTAGCTCTATTTCTTTCCTAGAATGACTTGCAAGTTCGTCAATAGTCAACGGTGCATAGAGATTAAGTATACATTCCGTATCGGACTTTTTACTTTGTTCTAAACTTTCAGTTGTAATTGCATTAGCAAAAAAGGGGAAGACCATTAATAAAAATAGCGCAAAAGAAGATATCCTAAATGGATTGGAAAAATAAGTTTTCATAAGGTTAATTTTGATGAATAAAGCAATAAAACTTAAAAAGATCAATAGTCGTCCACCACTATTGATCTTTTTAAGTAAAGTTTAAGATTTTGGGCGAAAGCCCTTATAACCTAGAAATCTATTCGATAATAAAATAACGGCAAAAATCCTAATTGATATTCTTCTCTCTGATAATTTACAGATTCGTCATCTACATAAGTCAAAGTAAGTATATTCTGTGTGTTAAATATATTTACAAAGTCAATAGCAATTTCATGTGTTAATTTATTGGTATTGAATGTATAATTTACTTTTGCATCCGCACGGAAATAAGGACGGAATCGCTCTTCGAACAGATTCTCGTTAGTAATAAAAACTATTTCTTGAGCAGCTCTTGAAGCTTCTACATCAACATCTCCTATTCTTCGCCCACCCGCTGTCGTTACTTTACCTCCAATGTTAATAGAAGATCTTTCAAATTTAAATTCTTTTCCAAAAAGAGTATTTACTGCATAATTTCCATTAAAAACTGTGTTTCTCCATACATTATCTGTTCCGCGATATTTTGAATCAAAAATCGAAGAAGTAACAAGAAAATAGTATCCAGCACTAAAGAATTTCTCTATGGTTAATTCTACCCCGTAATTTTGTCCTGTTCCTGAATTTTCAAGAGGATCGGGAAATAGCCTACTAAAACCAGAACCAGAATTCACAAGGGAATAACCTCCATCGTTTACATCAACTGGTATATTGGTTAAATATTGATAGTAAGTTTCAGCTTTAAATCGCATACCTTTTCCTATCGACAAATCATATCCAGCAACTATGTGATTATTTCTTGTTAATCCCATGTCTAAATTATAGGTGTCAATGGGGCCGTTATTATTTGGCGTGCCATAGTAATATAAATAATTAGATTGTGCTTGCGAATGAACGCCCATTCCTAGTGATAATTTTTGTCTATCATCAACTTGATAAGCTAAACCGAGTCGCGGCTCAAAAGGCGATAAGCTATTATCATTAATGCTGTAATACAGAGCAGTTACACCACCCGTTAAGGTTAATTTCTTACTAGCTCTATATTTAAATTGAACATAAGGTTGAATAAGAAGGCTTACATCTTCAGCATCCCATCTTGTCTGCCAATCGGATAAAACTGGTACTTGTTCTTCATCAATCTCTTCAAAACTCACTATTTTCACACTGTCAACAAACCTAATATCAAAAGCATCAATATTAATTCCTGCTTTCATACTTAATCTAGGATTCCATTTTTTATTTATATATCCATAGGTTGAGTACTTATTTTCTCTGAATGTATAATCAAGAACAGGTGGTAAATCATCTACTACAAATTTACCGTCAACAACTCTTCTGAAAATAAAATTATGTTCTGCATCTATCTTGGATTGAGAAGCTGCTGCGCCTACTTTAACGAATGTGTTTTCATCAATTGGTTGGGTGTATGTAGCACCTACAATTCCCATTCTAGACCAAAATAATTGATCTCTATCATTGGAACCGAATATTAGAGTTTCCTCGCTAGGAGCCTCTTCTTCACTAATTTTTATATCAACGTTACTCGTACCTCCTATTCCAAATACTGATAAATTTCCACCATTTTTCGTAGGAAAATTGAAACGAAATGCTCCATCTTGATAAGCAGGAACGGCATCAGTTCCTATGTTTATGCCAAGGAAACTAAATAGACTTAAGGTAGAATATCGATAAGTTGCCAAGTAACTTGATTTTGAAGCTTTAGAAATAGGGCCTTCAGCCATTAATTCTGTTCCTAAGAAACCGAGTTGTCCACTAAACTCATGCTTTTCATTATTACCATTACGCATTCTTAAATCAAATACTCCAGCTATTCCATTTCCATATTCTGCAGGAAATGCTCCAGTAAAGAAGTCACTGTTTTTTAAGAATTTATTATTCAGAATGGTTACTGGTCCTCCTCCTGTTCCAGGAATGGAGAAGTGATTCGGATTCGGAATATTAATCCCATCTAGTCTCCATAAAACACCAGTTGGTGAGTTTCCACGTATTATAATATCATTTCTAGAGTCATCCGCACCTTGAACACCAGCAAAATTTGAAGCCATCCTTGCTGGCTCACCTCTAGAACCAGCGTATCTATTCGTTTCTTGAACGGAAAATTCTCGAGCACTAACTATTGCCATGTCATTAACAACTTCCCCAGCTTTAGAAGCAACAATCTCAACTTCCGTTAACTTTTCAAAAGCTTCACCCATCTTAATTTCAAGGATATTTTCTTTTCCAGCATTAACAATTAAATCTGGAATATCATATTGTTCATAACCTAAATAAGTAAAAGTCAGGGAAGAACGTCCTACTGGAACAGATTCTATTCGGAAATTACCATCAAGATCTGTAGTTGTTCCTTTTTGAGCTCCATTCTTGTCAATAAGAACAACGTTTACACCAATAAGTGGGTACTGAGATTCACTATCAATTACAGTTCCTCTCACTGTTTGACTAGGTTGTGCATAAGAACATAAGCTTATTACACTTAAAATAAATAATAAAAGTAATTTTTTCATTTGTTTTGTTTTCGTGAATTATCACACAACCAAAGCTAATAAATTACGCGGAATCTACAACTCTTGATGTGCTTACATTACATCGATCCTATAAACCTAAGTTCAAGCTATATTGCATTTATATAGATATTCAACTTAACTCCGGATAACACAAATAAAGAGGTATATGAAGTAATAAATCTTCAATTTTGTACAAAAACAGATATATAATTATACTATATGTAGAAAGCTGCTCTGTCAGAGCTTTAGCTCTGACAGAGCTAATGCATATTTTTTCTAAAATATCCAAATCTTTTTTTACTGGATTCTTTTTGCACTTACTATATGATTCCCACTTACATCGGAGAAGGCTAAAATATATCTATCTCCTCCTTGGATGAGACCAAATTTCTTTTCCATGATTTTGGATGTCATGGGATGGTTACGAGAAATGATGTTGGCTTTTTTATACGGGAAGTCTTTTTTGAATCTTTTAACTTGAGCTGAAAGAATACGATCTATCTTGAAAATTCTACCATCCCAGTTTGAGACTTGACGATTCAAACTATAAAAGAAGGTGTTAGATCTCATTTTTTTAATTCCACAGCTTTCAGCTGCCTTATCAGAAAGGCCTGCTTTAATTATTGCTTTTGACGGTTCATAGATGTATTGTTCAAACGGATAATAAGTATCAATTCTAGTAGGTGCGTACAAACTATCAGACACTATGGAAGTATTAAAGGATGTATCGATACTTAATGCAATTCGTTCTGGTTTTAATCCTTCTTCTATTTCTTTTTGAAGATGAACAAGTACTTCTTTGACTTCATTTTTTACAGAAACTACAATGATTTCTCTTATGTTTCTTAAGGTAGAGCATAAATAGCTGATATCAATTAACGGTGATAGTTTTATCCATATATCTTCCGTTTTGTTCCACATATCATCTAAGATATTTAGAACATTTGGACGTAAGTCCTCTAATAAAAATACTTTCCTATTATTCCCATCCAAAGATCTTCTAGCTGGATCAATATATATAACATCGTATTCTTGGCTACTTGATTTCAAATATTCCACACTATCTCCCTCTACAATTTCCACATTTTCTAAACCAAAAGAAGAGAAGTTTTCTTTGTTTATTTCTACCAATTCTGAATTCTTCTCTAGAAGTGTATAAGATTCATTTTCCTTAGCAAGAAAATAGGCATCTATTCCCATCCCGCCTGTCATGTCGAGAATATTTGACCCTTTAATCAAAAGACTCTTGGCATATGCAGTATATTGTGAAGAGGATTGCTCAACTGATAAATAGGGTGGAAATACAAATTCAGTATGCTTATTTAAGAAAGGAAACTTTTCTTTGATTTTTCGTCTCCCTTTAATCTGATCCGCAAGAAACGGAATTCTAAGATTGCTACCAGAATAATGAAGTGCTAATTCACTAATATCTTTGTCAATCCATTCTTGAATGATTTTTTCTTCTTCTTCTGAAATCACTATTTTAAAAGATTTAAAAGATACTCACCATAGCCACTCTTTATAAATTTATGACCTAATTTTTCTAATTGTTCTGCATTGATAAATCCTTCTTCATAAGCGATTTCCTCTATACAACCTATTTTTAGTCCTTGTCTTTCTTCAATCACTTCGATGAACTGACCCGCTTGCATCAATGATCGATGAGTACCTGTATCTAACCATGCAACTCCTCGTTCTAAAACTCCAACTTTTAGTTTTCCTTGTTTTAGATATTCTTTATTTACATCAGTTATTTCATATTCTCCGCGCGCACTAGGAGCTAGATTTTTCGCGATATCAACTACAGAGTTATCATAAAAATATAATCCTGGTACTGCATAATCACTTTTCGGGTTTGTCGGCTTTTCTTCAATTGAAATTGCATTCAATTTATCGTCAAATTCAACTACTCCATATCGTTCAGGATCACTAACTCGATAAGCAAAAACGACTCCTCCATCTGGTTCCAAACTATTTTTAAGAAGTTGTCTCATCCCACTTCCATAAAATATATTATCTCCCAAAATCAACGAAGCATTATCATTACCTATGAATTCAGCTCCTAAAACAAATGCTTGGGCAAGCCCGTTCGGCTCATGTTGCGCAATATATTGGAAATTACATCCTATTTGAGATCCATCTCCCAACAATTTTTCAAAATTCGGTAAATCCTCAGGTGTTGAAATAATCAAGATCTCATTTATTCCTGCACTCATTAATGTTGAAAGTGGGTAATAAATCATTGGTTTATCATAAACAGGCATAAGCTGCTTACTTACAGCCATAGTCAACGGATATAGTCTTGTGCCTAATCCACCCGCTAGAATAATTCCTTTCATATTAAATATTTTTAGCACTTTATTTCAGAATGCTTTCCGCCTTTATTATTAAACAAAAACTATACCATTCTAAGAACCAATAATTTCATAAACGAAAAGCTAAGTTAGCCTTTTTTCTTCCATCATTTACTGCCCAATGATTCATATGAATAAAGTATATTTGCGCTTCTTGAAATTTTTGAACTATGAAGTTGTCACTTAATTGGCTAAAAGAATATATTACAATAACCGAAACTCCTGCTGAACTCGAAGAGATTCTAACAGCAATCGGCCTTGAGGTAGAAGGTATGGATGAAACCATGTCTGGTCCGGATCTTACAGGAGTTGTTGTAGGTGAAGTCCTTACTTGTGGGCAACATCCTGACGCGGATAGGCTACGTGTAACTACTGTGAACGTTGGTGCTGAAGAGCCTCTTCATATAGTTTGTGGTGCACCGAATGTGGCTAAAGGCCAAAAGGTTTTAGTCGCTACAATAGGAACAGTTTTGCCAACTGAAGAAGGTGAAAAGGAATTCAAGATCAAGAAAGGAAAAATTAGAGGTCAAGTTTCAGAAGGAATGATATGTGCTGAAGATGAGCTTGGGATTGGTACTTCTCACGACGGCATTATGGTTTTACCAGAAGATACTAAAGTAGGATTGTCAGCCGAGGAATATTTGAATTTCGAAAGAGACGTTGTTTATGACATAGGGCTTACGCCCAATAGAAGTGATGCAACATCTCATCTAGGTGTTGCTAAAGATTTATCAGCGTATTACAAGGTGAATAAGCAAGACAATGTGCCAGCATTGAAAATGCCTTCAATTGATAAATTCCAAGAAGGTGCAGCTGCTCCATATGCTGTGGAACTAAAAGATATATCAAAATGTCCACGTTATGCTGGAATTTTGCTTGATGGAATAAAAATTAAGACTTCACCAGAATGGATGCAGAATCGATTAATGTCTATAGGTGTTCGACCTATTAGTAACATTGTTGATATTACGAATTTCATTCTACATGAACTAGGTCAGCCTTTACATGCATTTGATGCTGATAAAGTAAAGGGTGATAAAGTGATTGTACAAACAGTTGCTCAAGACACACCATTTATTACACTTGATGATAAAGAAGTAAAACTTCATTCAGATGATTTGATGATCTGTAATGGAGAGGGAGAAGGAATGTGTATAGCTGGTGTTTTTGGTGGTAAAGAATCAGGTGTAACTGATGCGACTAGTTCTATTTTCTTAGAAAGTGCACATTTCGAAGCAGGAGGAATACGAAGAACAAGTTTCCGACACCTCTTAAGAACAGATGCTGCCATGATTTTTGAGAAAGGTAGTGACCCATCTCATGTGGTTTTTGCTTTGAAAAGAGCTGTTCAATTAATGGTAGAATATGCGGATGCAAAAGTCGTGTCGAAAATCGTAGATGAATACCCCGTAGAAATTCCTAAAGCTAAAATTACGCTTAATCTTGATAAAGCTAGAACCCTAATTGGTGGTGAAATTAGCAATGAAGAAATTGTTTATATCTTAGAATCAATGGATATGGGACTTACGAAAACAGGGGAGAATGAATACGAAGTCGAAGTTCCTTCTAACAAAGCAGACGTTACTCGTGATGTTGATTTAGTAGAAGAGATTTTACGTATCTATGGATTCAATAAAGTAGCACTTCCCGGTTATATCCAAGCCGCTATTCAGAATAGTACAGGTGTGGATTCATTCAAGGTCAAGAATACAATAGCTAATATGTTATGTGGTGCTGGATTTAGTGAAATGATGGGTCTTTCACTCGTGGATCAAAAATGGCTTGAGGAGGATGATTCGCACGTAACGATCAATAATACATCGAACATTACATTGAATATCATGCGACCGAATATGGCATGTACAGCGATGGAAGCTGTGTTGTATAATCAGAATAGAAAACAAGCGAATCTGAGATTTTTTGAAAATGGTAGGGCTTACGCCCAAAATGAAAAAGGCTTTCAAGAAACGGATTGCTTAAGCCTTACAATGACGGGTGATTTTCATAGCGAAAGTTGGATGTCGAAAGATGCTAAGGTAAACTTTTTCCATTTGAAGTCTTATGTTCATATGATATTGGATAAACTAGGAATCAATAGTTTTCAGATCGCTGATCTAAAAGATGATTGGTTTGAAGGAGGATTAATGTATCACAGAGGTCCGATGGAAATCGTCAAGTTTGGTCAAGTAAGTATTGATAAGCAAGAAAAGTACGGAATTAAGAATGAAGTATTTCATGCGGCTTTTAATTGGGATTCTATTTTCAAGTTTTTGAATAAATCCAATATAAGCGTAAAAGAAATTTCGAAATACCCATCAATGAAGCGAGATCTTGCTTTGGTTATAGATGAATCTATAAAGTTCTCGGAAATTCTAGCAATTGCTTATAAAACGGATAAGAAGTTATTAAAAGAAGTCAACTTGTTTGATGTTTATAAGAACGATGAGCAGCTTGGAAAAGGAAAGAAGTCTTATGCGATTAGTTACTTGTTTGAGAACATCGAACGTACTTTAAAAGACAAGGAGGTGAATAAGATTATGGATAATCTTATTCGGTCGTATGAAACGAAGTTGGGAGCTGTAATAAGGAAGTAGAGTAGATAAACTCCAGTGGCGCATCTCTAAATCTATTAACAGTAAACCTCCTCAGCTGACGAAGGCCAGAAGGTAGATTTATACTGATAATGTTTACATTCGAAGATTTCAAAGTACTTGAGTGGCTTGGATTTTGCCAAAATAAATTTCTTTTTGAATAATTCCGGAAAAGAGTTTCATGGAGGAGTTTTTTCAATGTCTTTCCATAGCCTTAAATCTAAATAGTAAATCTCCTCTGCTGGCGGAGGCCGGGAGGTAGATTTGTCAACTCACTAATTATATAGTTGTTTTGGGACAATCACTCCTAGCTAACCAAGTACCTAGGCATAAAAAGTTCACTTTAACTTTGGGTAAAAATTCTACATAATGAAATTTACATTTGAAAAAGAGTTACAAAAAGAAGAAATCCAAAGTGTCCTTGAAATAGGTTTCGAAATTCCAAAGGTTTTATTTTATTTATTCCATTTATTAAATCCTGAGAGGATTGATGGAATTTAAAAGTCTATATACTATACACCTTCAATTACAAGTATGGATTTTGTTAAAGAAAAATTAAAAAATGGGCAGTTACGTGTGCAAGAATTAAATAAAATATTCCAAAATCTGAATCAAGAAGAATTCCATTTTCAATATTATTCTTTATACACGGAACATGCTTTAAATAAAATACCAGTGTCTCGCAGTGAGTTTACAGAAAAGTTCGATCTGAAATATGAACAAAATTTTAATTCTATTGAATTAAATACTACATATGACTTTGTAGTAATGCAGAAAGTTTTAGTTCATATACCAAATATGAAAAGAATGAAATGTATAGATAAAATTAATGATCTACTAAATCCCAAAGGACTGTTCTATATAAGAATAAATGGACAAGAAAAGCCAATTGATAGTTATTCCAGTGAATATCGAGATTCTTTCATTACTGAGAATGAGATTAAAATTATAAAGTCAAAATTTACTTTGATAAATGAACAAAAGACACCAATTAGAGATCTACCTAATAGATTTTATTACGATTTCTTATTTCGAAAAATTGATTGAATTCTTTATAAACATAATTATTGAACGTAATTTAATACGACTATAATTTTAAGAATGTTTTTTTGAAATAAATAGACCGTGACCATTAACTGTTTGAACTAGCAAGATGCTCATTTTTTGAGGGAAGCCTTGGACTGAAAAAAATGAAAAGCCTGAAAAACGGAACATATGAAAGCCAAGATGGAAAACGAATTTTTCGAGAGTTTTAATGGTCACTAGATTTTTTGCATACTTTTTCATCAATGGAAAAAGTATGAACAATTAGAATAATACATTGATTTTCCTAGGCGAATAGCCTATAAGAAATAAATTCATTTCTTCAATAAAAACTTCTTCACTTCCATTTCATTTCCTCTTATCCTCACTACACGACAAATCTGGACGAAAACACGACAAAAAGTCTTTTACATTGTAGTATCTAAGAGCAAT
>CAYOIL010000006.1:29507-34591 GCA_964403985.1 uncultured Saprospiraceae bacterium | reverse complement strand
AAAATACTCTATTTCCTTTGCGATATTCTCTTTTGTAATATGCATACTCAATATATCCTTCATTTCATCTGCCTGTTTCATCTGTGGAAAATTATGCAATAAATAAACCATTGACCAATGTCCATGTACCGAACTGTGCCAGTCAAAACATCCATAAAAAGCAGGGTGTAAATCGGAAGGTTCCCTTAAATCCCTTGCATTCCCTAGAACATCGTTTAATTTGTTCGGATATTCTTTTGTAGCACATCCCAGTGGCAAGCTAGCTAAATTTTCTGCTTGACTAATTTCCAAAGTAGGTAAAGGAATTCCATTAATTGATTCTTTTACTTTAATAGTTGAATCGCTGTTGTTTTGACAGGAGAGAATGAAAACAACAAGGTAGAAGTATATTAATTTTTGCATGTCTAAAAGTAGAAAAAATGGGAGAGAATGAAAATATGGCTTACGCCCAAAAGAAGAAAAACTAAAGTTAAAATACTTTATTTTTTAACTCATCCCCAACCCTTCTCTTTCCAAGAGAAGGGAGCATGATCTATTTTAAAATATAAATAAGACAATTCTCTAAAGACAAAAGAACTTTAAAAATAAATTATCCCCCGCTGGCGGGGGTTAGGGGGTGGAAATTTCAGCCTTTACAATATCTAAAATATCCCAGCCTTGATCCCGATTCCGTCAAAAAATCACGAAATTTTAGCGTCATGGAGGCAAGTGTTTGAGCTCGACAAATTCTTATACCAGCACAATGTTTTATAACCGAAAATCTATCCATAAAACTAAAATGACGTGGCGAGTTTTGCCGAAATAGCTGAAATGCAGCGATTTTAGGAATTGTTGGTTCACAGCCTTGAATTTTTGGTTCTTTTGTTTCAAGACAAAAGAACGAAGAATCAAAATACTTTTAGAATCTACATGGCGAATAGCCCCAATATCTTTAATAATAATTCCTGACGAATTTTCACAGTAAAATATCCCAGCCTTGAAAAAAGTACGAACAATCACAAATTGTTTACATGGCGACTAGCCCCAATATCTTAACTTGAAAAAATAAAGCGCCCGAAATAACTGTTCGAGCAGTAATATGCCCGAAATTTGTGTTTGATTGCGGGAGGCTTTGTGCAAATTTCGGAAGGATTGAAATACAAAAGTCCATAATGGAGAAAAAACCAAGCAGAGCAACAATTACTCGCGAGTTTTTATACCAATTAATAATTTAAATGCCGTAGTAGATTTTGAATTTATTCGAACTACGTGAATTGAAAAACGTACGCGTAGCCTTAGCTACGAGGAGGCTTTTCAATAAAATGTTGTGAAGAATAAAACAATAAGAAATACGGTAATTTAGATATTAAATGGTATTACGCAGGGCTAGACCTTTTTGGTACTTTCTTGCCCTGAGCTCGTCGTAGGGTTCGGCAATGGTAAAAAGTACGAAACTCCATTTACATAAAATTATATGGCGACTAGCCCCAATATTTTTAACCATTCTATTAAATTTTAAAACCTTCCCCTCCTTTCCTTTTTATATATTTGCACACACAAGTAATTTCTCAAAAACATCTTAAATACCCTAAATGCTCTCAAAAGCGAATATGAAAAAAGGCTTTTCTCTTATGGCTCAAGCCAAAGCCATGGCTGAACTTTATGAAGAGAATTTTGCTGTTGTTTCTAAGTATGTTCACGCAACCTCTAGAGGGCATGAAGCCATTCAAGTAGCATTGGGCATGCAGTTGTTGCCACAAGATTATGTAGCTCCTTATTACCGAGATGATGCCATGTTACTTTCTTTGGGCATGAAGCCCTATGACCTTATGCTCCAATTACTTGCAAAAAAAGATGATCCTTTTTCAGGAGGGCGAACATATTATTCTCACCCTTCGTTGAATGAAGAAGATAAACCGAAGATACCGCATCAATCATCCGCAACAGGAATGCAAGCAATTCCTACTACTGGAGTTGCTCTTGGGATTCGCTACAAAGAACATTATGACATTGATGGCGCAGCAAAAGCCAAGAAAAAGCCAGTAGTTGTCTGTTCATTAGGTGATGCGAGTGTGACAGAAGGAGAAATCAGTGAAGCTTTCCAAATGGCCGCTTTAAAGCAATTGCCCATTTGTTTTCTTGTCCAAGACAATGAATGGGATATTAGTGCGTACAAAGATGAAGTGCGTACAATGGATGCTTACCAATACATCAAAGGATTTCCCGGTATTGAAGCTTATACTATTAATGGAAGTAACTTTAAGGAGAGTTATGAAACAATAGAAAAAGTATTCAAAATGATGAGAAAAGAGCGTCGTCCTTTTCTTATTCATGCCAAAGTGCCTTTATTGAATCATCACACATCAGGTGTGCGAATGGAATGGTACAGAGATGATCTTGATAAGCAAAAGAAGCGTGATCCGTACCCAAAATTGATCAACTTGCTGAAGAAAAACGGATTGTCGTCAGGTGAAATTAAAAATATAGAAAAACAAGCAAAAGCAAAGGTTCAAGCAGATTATGAATTGGCTCTTCAGCAAGAGGATCCTAGTCCAGAAGATTTATTTAAACATGATTTTGCACCGACTCCTATTAAGGAAGAGGTAGGGGCTCGTAGGCCCAAAAATGGGGAAGAAAAAGTGATGGTGGATTGTGCCTTATTCGCATATAAAGAGCTTCTCGAAAAAGATGAAAAATGCTTGATTTATGGTCAGGATGTGGGAAAAAGACTAGGTGGTGTCTTTAGAGAAGCAGCCACTCTTGCTGGAAAATTCGGTGATGAGCGGGTATTCAATACACCGATTCAAGAAGCTTTTATTGTAGGTTCTACAGTAGGAATGAGCGCTGTAGGTCTAAAGCCAATAGTTGAAGTACAATTTGCAGATTACATATGGCCGGGACTCAATCAATTATTTACAGAAGTTTCTAGATCTTGCTACTTAAGTAATGGTAAATATCCAGTAAGTATGATTCTTCGAGTGCCAATAGGGGCATATGGAAGTGGTGGGCCCTATCACAGTTCAAGTGTCGAATCTATTGTTGCTAATATCCGAGGAGTAAAAATCGCTTACCCAAGTAATGGTGCTGATATGAAAGGCCTTATCAAAGCGGCTTATCATGATCCGAATCCGGTTGTGTTCTTCGAACATAAAGGCTTGTACTGGAGCAAAGTGAACGGGACTTCGGCAGCAAAAACGATAATGCCTGCGGAGGATTACATTTTGCCTTTTGGTAAAGCTGCCATCACCCAAGAAGCAGACGAAGAACACCTCTCTGCTGGCACGTCTATGACGATTATTACCTATGGAATGGGTGTTCATTGGTCGCTAAACGCCTCAAAATCTTTTCCAGGTCAGGTGGAAATTGTAGATCTTAGAACACTTCATCCACTAGATGAAGAAACTATTTTTAAATCCGTTCGCAAACACAATAAATGTTTGGTCGTTACAGAAGAACCTTATAACAATAGTTTCGCTCAAGCGCTTTGCGGAAGAATTTCATCGGAATGTTTTACTTCTTTGGATGCACCTGTCCGAATAGTAGGTGCTGAAAACATGCCTGCGATACCATTGAATGAGGTCTTGGAAAAGACGATGATTCCTTCGGCTGAAAAGGTGGAAGAAGGGATAAGAGGGGTGTTGAGGTTTTAAGAGTTATGGGTTTATTAATAGTTTTTCTAGATAAGCGGATCTAAACTCCAACAAGCAAGAAAAAATAAAGGATTAAGTCAACGTGACTTAGCCAAAGAACTCGGAACAAAAGGACCTGCTATAGGCAGGTACGAAAGAGATGCCATGAAGCCTTCTATTGAAACTACAGCTAAAATGGCAAAATTTCTAGATGTATCTCTCGACTGGCTCGTAGGTCACACAGACTTAGAACTAGATAAAAAATGATTCAACGTATTCAAGAGGTCACTAAAATGGATTCTACTTCCAAAGAACATGCCTTCGCTATGCTCGACGCTTTCATCAGACAGAATAAAATGCAGAATATGTTGAGTTAAAAATAGCAGATGCTTTCGAAGTTAAAAATTCTGAAAATTCTTGTGCAAAAAGCTTAGGCGTACTAAAACTTATTAATAAAACTAGGACAAACGATATGATTCCTCCTTTCATTAATTATTCCTTTAACTGTATTTCTATTTAATCACTCATCGGAATTCGACCTTCATCTTTGTATATAGGTTTTAATCGATAAACTAATTGTTCTTCATTCGAAGAATTATCAATATAAGTCATTTCTGGATAATTAACATAATCAAGTTTTAAAACCCTAGTCTTTTCCTTCTCTTTATCTCTCCTACCCAGCTGGCAACACCTTTTTATTCATATCAATCACTTTTGGTGACTTCGATTCAAATGGACCTTCGATTATCGATTCTTTAAACATACTGGTAACCTCTATACTTGGAAAACCAAAATCCTCCACAATTTTTCCTTTAATGCGATATACGCCTTTTCCACGGAAAGGTGACTTTTCCAATGAATTAGGAAAATGAACCGAGTCAAAAAAGCGACCCTCATCGTCTAGCCATGTCCCGAAACGCATATGTTTTCTATTCACTGTTGTTACGTGTTTAGCCGTTACATAGTAGCCTAACATTTCAACTCTCTTTCCCAAAAATCTCGTCATATCGTCTGCTTTAATCTCCCCTCTAAAATCAGTAAGTAAAAGATCAAAAGGAGAGCATAAGGGAAATCCTAAAAATTCAATTTCATCAAATGCTTGTTCATGTAAGGACTCCTTCATTTCAGGTAGTCTATACTCCGATTCATGTTCTATCGCAAACATTTCCATCGTTCCATTATCTTTGATCTGCGGATTATGAATCTCTATCCTTTCCCACATCAACTCGTACTTCGTCATACCCGTAAATCGAAAAGCACCTATTCGTATCAAAATCGTTAATTGTTCTTTGGAAATTTCCACTCGATGAACGAAGTCCGCCATACTCCTATATTGCCCATTCATTGATCGTTCCCGCAAAGCTCTTTTCACCGTGGCACGCTCTAAACTTGACACATGTACCAGCCCTAGATAAATAGTATTCCCATAAATATGAGTCAAGTTCATACTGTGATTTATACACGGTGCCTCTATAT
>CAYOIL010000006.1:0-29497 GCA_964403985.1 uncultured Saprospiraceae bacterium | reverse complement strand
CCTCTATATTCGCCCCGAGCATCCGTGCCTCATGTACATATAATTCCGTCGAGTAAAAGCCTCCAAAATTATTGATCACCCCCACCATAAATTCTAGTGGATAATAAGCTTTCAAATACATACTCTGATAAGATTCCACAGCGAAACTAGCTGAATGCGCTTTACAAAAAGAATAACCACTGAAACTCTCCACTTGTCGCCACACCTCATTCGTCAACTCATCCGTATATCCTCGCTCCTTGCAATTCCGAAAGAACTTTTCACGCAAACGATTAAACGTGTCAGAATTCTTCTTCTTACCCGTCATTATCCTTCGTAATATATCAGACTCATCAAGTGCTAATCCTGCAAAGTGATGTACAATTTTCATCACATCTTCTTGATACACCATCACACCATATGTCTCTCCCAAGTTCTCTTCAAACACAAGATGCAAATATTTCACCTCATATGGACTATGCGTTCGTTTAATATACTCTCGCATCATTCCACTCTTCGCAACTCCTGGCCGAATAATCGAACTCGCCGCTACTAATTGTACATAATTATCACAACGTAACTTTGTCAATAAACCACGCATTGCGGGTGATTCAATGTAGAAACACCCTATGCAATGCCCGGATTTCAATAGCTCACGTACTTTTATATCTGACTTAATTTTCGGCACATCATGCACATCTACCGCCTTTCCTTGATTCTCCTTTATTAAGCGAACTGCATCTTTTATATGCCCCAAACCCCGCTGACTAAGCACATCGAATTTGTGAAACTCCAAGTCTTCCGCACCATACATATCAAAATGGACAATCGGAAAACCCTTGGGCATCATCTGAAGAGCTGTATAATAATTCAACGGCTCCTCACTTATCAATATCCCCCCAGCATGAATAGAAAGATAATTGGGGAAGTTTTCAATGAATGATCCATAATAGAAAATTTTTTCTGCAAACGGATGATGCCTATTTCTATCCAGTGGATGAGCAACAATCGTATCAATATCTGCTTTTTGCAAACCAAAAACTTTCCCCAATTCTCTAATGATTGATTTCCCTTTAAAGGTATTGTAGGTAGCAAGTAAGGCCGTATGTTCTTTTCCATATCTCTTAAAAATATAATCCGTCACATCATCTCGTTCATTCCACGAAAAATCAATGTCAAAATCAGGCGGAGAACTTCGGTGAGGATTAATAAATCGCTCGAAATATAAGTCGAGTTCCAGAGGATCCACATCTGTGATATATAGATTATATGCAACTATAGAATTCGCTCCACTCCCTCTTCCCACATGATAATATCCTGCACTGTGAGCGTAACGAATAATATCCCACGTAATAAGAAAATAAGCGCAAAATCCCAGTTCAAAAATAACCTTCAATTCGTTCATCGTCCGAGTCATCGCCTTTTTATGCTCTTCCCCATATCTTCTATGACAGCCTTGAACAGCCAACTTTGTCAATAACTTTTTATCGTCGTCGAAATCACCCGTAAAACTTCGCCGATTATTCAAAAAATCATGTTCCATTTCCACCTCACACCTGTCCAAAATCATCTTCGTGTTCTCCAGAATTTCTGGATATTGACTGAAGGCTTCTTCTATTTTATCCTCCTCCATAGGACAGTCATAAAGCGAGGCGATATCTTCACTTTTGAGCTGAGAGATCATAATATTTAGATCAATCGATCGCAGAATTTTGTGGACCATATAAGATTTCTTATCCATATGGACAATGGGATTAAATACAACCAGTTTATTTTTGTAGGCGAGAAAATCACTTCGAAACAATCGATTTACTTCTTGAACTCGGACCCCTACATATTCATTATCTAGTAACTCCGAAGGTGGTTTCGGAAGATGCCTGTAAATAACAAAACAATGTTTAAAAGAAGGTGCGACTCGAGAAATCGATTTTCCTTCAAGAGACGACTTTGTCAATAAAGCACAAAGCTCACGGAAGCCTTCCCTATTTTTGGCAATTGCTGTGTAGTAATATTTATTGTCCTGACGAAACTCAATTCCCAAGATCGGTTTGATGCCCGCCTCACGACAAGCCAATACAAATTGATAAGACGTTGACGTGTTATTAATGTCTGTCAACACCAAGGTTTTTAATCCATTTGATGCCGCCCATTGTACCAATTGCTTCGCTGATAAAGTGCCATAACGAAGCGAATAAAAAGTATGATTATTTAAAAACATCCGATAAAATTTTAGTTCTGCTTATCGAATGTCGATTATTTCGACAGTATTTTACCGAATAAGCTGACAAATATGGGCGTATTTTCCTTTATGTCAAATTATTTCGATACATTTTTTAAAAAATATCTATATCCATATGATAAAGAGCCTATTATTAATTTTTGGGCGTAAAGCCCAAAAAAGAAAAGTATCATTGGCAAATAACCATGCAATCATACATTAAGCACCTACTATTACCAATACTTCCGAATAGCTATTGTTGTTATATATAAACCACCTGTTCGTCTAAATAAACTGACAAAGAAACCTTAATCATGTATTTTGGAAATAGAAACAAAATTCAAAAAGATGTTCAAAGCAATAAAAAGAGTAATCCTTAGCTCTATCGCAGTATTAACAGCAAGTCTGACGGTATGGCTCGTATTATTTTTAAACCCTAGTATATCTTATGCACATAGCACAACATTTGATTATGTAACCGTATATCATAATGATAAGCTCGAAGAAAATACAGAAAATGTGATCGCTTCAGCAGTCGAAACAATAAAGAAATCGGCTATTTTTGATGAATCAATGCATATTCATTTATGCCTAAATGACGATTTATTCTATCCAAAACTTAATCCTATTGTTGGAGATCCAATTGCCTATGCACTTTTCAATAAAACAGTCATTAAAAATTGTACCACCTCATTCGAAGAAAATATTCTAACAACAGAATGGGAAGTAAACAACTTCGAAAAACGAAAATTTGAATTGACGTGGATTCTTGCACATGAATTTTCTCATAATATGCAATATCATTTTGATTCAAAATATCAAATAACCAGCACGCTAGGTCATATAAATTGGAAGCTGGAAGGACATGCCGAATACATTGCTAGGAATTATATAAACGATGGGCTTTTAAAAGAAAAAATATTCACACTAATACAAGAGTTAGAAAAAGAACAATCTGGGCTACCTGTCAGAGAATTAGAGAATAACACGCTACAAATTCAATCCTACGTTAAATATGCACTCGTTGTACAATTTCTACTTGAAGAGAAAAAGTTATCGTATAGTGAATTATGTAAATCCACGAAAACACTAGAAGAATCCTATAATGAAATGCTAAGGTGGGCTCAAGGCCCAAAATAAATTCGCTCAATATTATTGTGCAAGGAGCTCAAATGAATCCATCCAAAATTTATGTAGTACTAAATCCTGAAAATACGTAACCCATTAGCTTTCAAAGATTTTTTTTGCACGAAACAAGACCGTTTACAATTAACATTTTCACAAAAAATGAATGTCTGTATGATTCTGTTTTTGGGCTTTACGCCCAAAGGAATCTTTCCTAAACTTATGTAGTACTAAATGCTAAAAACACCTTATCCATTGGCTCAAAAGAATAAGAAAATTTAAAAATAAATTATCCCCTGCTGGCGGGGGTTAGGGGGTGAATTTTTAGTCTTTACTGCGAAGGTTTTTTTCACGAAACCCTTACCAAAAAAGCTCATTTATCTTATTGACAAATGAGCTCTTATATTAATTATTCTTTTGGGCGAAAGCCCTTTAACTTTTATTATAAGGCACCTAGTTTCAATCGTATCGTTAAACCTGTTTGCCAATTCGTAATAGGGAATGAATTGGTCGTTGCTGGAATAGATCGACTATAATCGAAGAACAATCTTAGTGCTACATTATCATTTACATCATATTCAACAGATGGATTCGCCCTCCAAGACTGAATTCCCCTGGTAGGAATAAACCCTGCGGTCTGATCAATTGTACGATTCTGAACGATATCATCACGATAAGAAAAATCAACCTTAAAGGTCATATCATTACCATTCTTATTCGTCACTTGACCGAAACCACCTAATCCTTTTCCATTACTACCGTTACTACTTTTTGGCTTATCCTTATCATCATCTTTCTTCTTACCCTTTTTCTTTTTAGACGTTTTTCGCCCTGTAAGAAATGGAATATTAACATCTTCAAGTACCAATCCTCCACCAATAGTGAATTCTTCAGCACTTGTTTCTACTAATTCCTTAGCATAAAAGTCCATTCCCAAGTTCCTACTCTTTCTATATTCACAATTAAACTCAAACTCACTTTTTGTTCTGAAATTCAATCCTATTACTGGAACAAACTCCTCAGAAATAACAATTTGTGGAACATCAAATCGCGTGTAATAATTCTGAGATTGTACTTGAATTTCATTGTATGGATCAAGTGCGTCAAAATCTGGATCAGAATTAAAACTACTTATACGCATTGATGACCTATATCCATGTTTCAATGTAAAAGAAGAAAAGATATCAGAGAAAAACTTCAACTTACTTAAGCCGTTATAATTTAAGGTCCAGTTCGGTGCTGGGATATAGTCTAGGCGTTGAATTCTTTCATTTATAGATAAATCAACATCATTTGCTGACATTCCTTGATAAGTAGCAAGAAATGCCGGAATAAGTACATCGGTAGATTGTCGTCCATATCCTGCCGCATACCCTACATCATCCGGATGTTCTCCTTCCAAATAGTCAACACCTAATTCTGCTGCCCGTTGAGCTGCTCGATTTTGTAATCGCATAGATATAGCTTGTCTTTTTCCTTCAAACTCATCAAATAAATCATCAGAATCGGAACCCCATAATGTATTTAATGCCATATAAGAAACTTCATATGTTCCCATATCTCGCAAAATCAGTTGACGATAATCTCCATTAAGATTTTTAAATTCTTCTGAATGGTTAATGGAAAAATTCTTTCTAAAGTCAACCTCAATATCAAAATCCTTATATATTTCAAAATCGATTTTACCTTCAATAGACTGCGTTCTAGTTTGTAAAACCTGCTGATTCAAAAATTGAGATTGGGTAAACCAACCTTCATTGGCTCCTTGATACAGCCAGTTGTTCGAATTTGTCGCATCAATATTAGGCTGTAAACCCGATACAAACTCCCATCCTGGGGCGCTGAACTGTTCATCCATTCCAAGATATCGCGAATTTCTAATAATCCCCGGAACTACTGTTCCAAAATTTTCCCTATAGGTCAGTTTGGCTGTCCGAAGAGAAAGTAAAGGTCGTACTAATGCTCTTTCAACATTTGAAATTTTTCGTTCTTTCTTTTCCTTTTCATCTTTCTTCCCATCTTTAGATTTTCCTTTAGCAGGACTTCTAGATCGGGTGGTCCTACTTCCTCTACTTTTCTTATTCCCGTCTTCAATTTTCTTTAAATACTTGGATTTCGAATATAGCTTGTCAAAATTAAACGTCGCATTTAATTGTCGTTGCTGTGTATTGGAAATAACATTACCAAGAGAGTCAACATTCAATGACGCTGCATCCCATATGTAATCACCAGAATAACTCGCACGCACTGATGTCCAATTCAATGCTTTTATACTTCTTGTTGGTAAGGTATATTGAAGTGTAAAATTATGATTATAATCCTTAGCCCGTCCTCCTTGTCTCAAGTTCTCGACCAAATAATCTTGACGAACTCCTATAGGTACTTCATCTACAGATCCTACCCTTTCACCTCTTTCATTTTCTACCTGCTGGAATCCTCCTACTCCGGTTATTCTCAATTCATCAATAACCGATCGATTATTGGCATTAAAGCCAAAACTTAAACCTTTGGTGAAATCCCATTGTAGGTTATATCTCCGTTCCCAATTAAATCTTTGATCATAAAAAGTATAATCAAATGCTTCAGGTAAACGATATGTTCTGACATTCTTATATCGAGTTAATTCGTTTTTGAATGTAAATGAATTCGGAAGAAAATTGAAGTTAATTATTTTAAGAGGAGCAACTTTCGATTTTTTAAATGGCTCCCAATATTTAACTGATCTATTGAATGCATAATCCAATGAACCCTGATGATTATCCGTCACATCACTTCGTATGATAGGATCTACATGATTAATCCGTGTAAAAGCATATGAAGTTGACACATTGGAAATATCCCATGGCATCGGTTTCTTTTTCCCTTTTTTCTTTCGTACTTGAACATTCGTAAGGTTAACTGAAGTGATTTCTGTTTTATCAACTGCTCTATCTAGAATTTCCTCTCTGTTTTCTGGTTCGGAATCTATTTTATCATCTACAGAAACATCCAGATCAAAAGGATCCCATCTTGGCGTTTTTATCGTGTTAGCGTATTGCGCATAAAAAGGCAAATTGATAGGAATATTACCCGGAAGTAACTTATCTAGATTCAATGTTGTTGAAGCTGCGTATTCTATAATTTCTTCTTGACTTCTGTCAGCTAGTTGCTGGTCTAAATCTCCAAAGCCAACAGAACTATAAGAACCAGAAACTGCAACTGAACCCAAATCTGCCAAAGTAATATCTGTACGAGCAATACCTGCAACACCACCTCTTTCTTCTAATCCAGCTAACCTAAGCTCATTAACCCATACCTCGCCACATGCTTTCGGATCATCTGAATAGTTTCTAACACCGATTTGAATACCTTTTATATAACCTAAGGTCGGATTTCCTATTATACTTATTAATTTATCTGGATCTTCTGGATCTGCTTTTGAATAAACTTTTTCAACAGGGTAATTCGCTATATTTCTTTCTATTTTAAGATCTGGTAATAAATCCAGTAAAATATCCATCTTATTATCTTCTGGCCAGACATTGTCGGGATCGTTGATCGTTCCATCTTTATCTGACATAACCAATGGAATCTCATACTCATAATAGTTTTGTGTGAAATCTCGACCTAGTCGAATAAAAACACGCATATCGCCTTTGGCATAATCTTCCTGAGATTCTCCATGAAAAAATAGTTGAAGCTTTTCGAAAAGCCGGACATCCAGTCCATTCATTAATTTATAAACGGTAGGTTCACAACTTTTAGGAAGTTCTGGATTCTCTGTATTGGCTATTGGCAAGTCACAATATCGTATGACTAAACTTTTCTCATTTTGAAGTACATTCTGATTATTAACACGTAATTGTTGTCTTTGAATCCCTGGAGGTAAAACATAGTTGAAAGGTGTTTTCAATGCATTTTCCTCTATACTAACAGCATCAATAGCGAATTCTACTGGATTAGGTCCATCAGCACAAGCTGTTGTCAATCTTCTCCATTGATTTCGAATTAATTCAAGATTCGCCATACGAATCGTCTTATGAGTTTCGAAACCTGTCATATACATTCTGACAAATTGAATAGATCTAAATCCTTCTATAGTCCCTACTTTTGTTTTATCAATATCATCAATAGGAATTTGGAATCTATACCATCTTTCGTCTCCGTTTATATCAATAAATTCACGAATATATTTGGCTTCATCCATATCGATTTCGCCATTAGCATTCTTCAATTTAATTGTATAATCATAGTAATTTTCTCCTTGATCAAGAGATCTATTTTGATTTAAATCTTCAATATCTGGCGTATATCTTCCTCTTTGAAATTGATCAGGATTTGGTTTAGGAGCATTTCCCTGAGAATTATTAAATAGCATAAGCCTTTCTAGAATCGCTTGTGTATCTTCATTGTATAAGGAATCATTATTAAAGCCAACAAAATTATCCCCTGAAGGGTCAAGTTTAATTTTTGCATTTGGATATGCTGCTAATACTTGTTGTACGTACTCTTGAAAACGATCATTCTCATCTGCATCTGTTAATCCATCAAAACCTAAATCTTGTGCTTGCGCATTATTTAAATCAAAGTTTATCGTACGAGGTTGTTGAAGAGGAACATCTCCCCAAGTTGTAGATATAACTGGCAATGGTTCATTTGGGTCAAATGTCAGTCCGTTTTCATAGAATTGAACATTATCTTTTAATATATCTTCAGAAACATTACCTAAATTGAAGTGAAATTCTCCTTCTTCTCCATCTTGAGGGTCTTTCCCTGGCGCATCCATAAATGGATTTAACATCCAAAATTCAATATATTCAACATTCAATCTTTGGAAATCATTATTTCTTATAAATCGTTGAATCCCTCCCCATCGAGATTTAGGGTCAGTTAATTTCATTTGTTCTTCGTCATTATCCCAATATGAACCAGCTGACACATCGGTTCCTTCTGGTGGATCAAAATTATATGGCCCTCTTACTTCAGGGTAATAACTCATATCAAAGGTTCTTAAAAAACCAATCTGACTTTGAATTTGTGTTATATTAGGAAATAAATCTCTTTGATCGACTAAGTTAGTATATGGGTTTTCATCATCAGTTTGATTCAAAAATTCCTGATCTAGAACATACCAATTTAATAAGGCTCTATTTGCACCATTAGTCAAGTCATTGGTTCTACTATGTTCTTGGAAAGTGGAAGGCGTTGATGCTAAAACCCATTCATTAAAATTAAATGATCCAAGGGGAATTCCCGTTGCAGAACCTTCAAAATCATCCACTAAAACAACTCCTGAATCTTCTCCTTGGTTATTAATTGCTCTTGCGTGACCTGGTCTCAATGCTGCTACTTCCATTTCTGAACTAATGGATGACGTTGCACTAGTTGAATAAAATGGCAACTTATCCAAAGTTCTTGTCAACCATGGTAATTCATCATTATAATTCATGTCGAATCCAAAAATTCTATTGTTTATTGGATCGTCTCCAATATTTACTTTTTCTGTAAAAGGCCGTTCAAACAAATGCATGTATGTACCTCCTATATTCATTTTCTCATTTACAGCATAGTCTAATCTAGTACCCAATAAATATTTTCGCTGTAAGTTGAAAAAACTATTATTTTCAAAGGAAACTCGAATTGGTATTCCTTGCTGAAGATAGGATTCATTTATAATCTTTATTCGGCCTATACCATAATCAATTTCATAATCTACACCAGGTTCTAATTTTTGACTTCCAGCATATACTGTTACTGATCCTTGTGGAATATTAAAGGCTCCTAAGGAAATTTCCGAAGCAAACTCAGATTTATATTCTCCTTTCATCACGAATCGATTCTTAACTAGTTGCTCTCTAGCTAAAATAACCGTACTGTCATATAATTCCTGATAGCCTAAACTATCCGCTATAGCAGCAGCATTTGGAATATTTAAATCAGGGTCTGTAATTATACCAGTTAGGCTCGAGCCAAAAGGTTCTAGTACTGGAAATATTATTGATCCTGTCCTTGGAATTATTGTAACTCCTGGAACAAAATCAAAAATTCCATCGGCTTGAGGGTCATTTTGAGAATTCAATTTATCTAAACCAAAAACATTAAGCAAAGGAAATTGAGCTAAATCATCATCAATTGGGATATATCTTTTTAATGATCCATCTCTATTATCCTCATAAAAAATATCAAATTTAAATGTCTGAGGATCTACCTGAGCAGCACCAACTGGATAAACATTTTTCATCATTAAATCCCAGTTAGGTTCAGATACATTTTGAACCGAAGATTTTAATAATTTAGTATAAATAACATTGGAGCTATCTTGAGTTATAATTTCGTCAGCTAATTCTCCAACTTGATATATTTCATCACCATTATATGTATATGTATATTGGTAAGAAACCGCCAAAACTTGGTTCGGTTGTAGTCTTACATTCAATGATAGAAATCCTAGTTCTGGATGAAAAGAATATTCGTTTGTAGTAAGTCTTCTTGCTTTTAGTACCTCAAAATCTCTAGACTGTTGAAGACCATATGCTCCAGTAAGATTTGATGAAGTATTTAGAATTTTCCTGGTTTCATCATCTCCTTCGATTAAATCGTATAAATCGTTTCTTTGATTATCATGTAAAACAAATTCGCCTGAAAAATCTCTATATAATTGAGTTACTGGTTCAACATCCACACCTGTGTTTGTTAAATATTCTTCTTCACTTACACCTAAATCTGCAATTGCAGCTATATCTCTTAGTCTTTCCGTTTCTTCTCTATCATTAGTAACCCATACTTGCAGGTTTACAATTCTAAATGGAGTATTGATGAAAGGTAAATTTTCTAAATTTCTTTCGTATGTATTACGATTAAATTGAGATAAGAAAAAGTGTCTATTTTCATCGTATTCGTCAGGAAATACCTCAAATTCTTGAAGTGTCCCCCCCGATTGAATCTGCAATTCTTCTTGTGATGATTGCTGCTCTGCAGCAATTGTAGTTATTTTTAAATGACCAAATTGAAGTTCTGACTTTAATCCAAATAGTGATTGATTTCCTTGTATTAATTGACTTCTTAGTGGCATGCTTATATTACCTGCTTCTACCTTCTTTATAATATCATCCTCAGTCCATTTTTCACTGTCATAAACCAAGTTAATTTTATCATCAAAATTAAATGTTGAATTAGAATCGAAATTAAACCCTAGATCCATTTTATCTCCTATTTTACCTTGAATATCCGTTTTGATATTCATGTTAAAATCAGGAGCGCCAAATCGTTGAACCCTCAAAGGAATATTTGGGTTGTCGACTTTTTGATAATCATAACCGAGTGTAATATCTACATTACCTTGAGGTTCTATTGTAATTTCATTTCCTCCAAATAGTCGGTCAATCAATCTTTTTTTGATATCTACCCTAGCAATAGGATCAATAATTCCACTTTTTGATCGATTGGAAGCATCAATACCTGCAAGTTGGTTGAAATAATCTCTTTCTTGTTCTTTTGCTCTCCACTCCAAATATTCAGAAAATGTCATGTAGGTAGGAGCTCTATAAAAATCTTCACCAATTTTTTCTGTAATAATGTATAAGCCCGAAACAGGATCATAGGTAACTTCTTTTTTTACAGAATTTGGATCTTGTAAGTCAAAAGGATTATAATCATTTCCTGTAACAAAATTATCCAACCTATCCTTTAGCGGGATAGTATCCAAAGCAGCTACAGTAGTAGTTTCGAAAAGGGATGACGGTGTTGGGCCTCCAGCGAATAACTGAGAGCAACAACTAAATATGGCAATAAGTGTTACTAATTGCGATAAAGTAACTTTCTTCATTTGATATATTCTCTTTGGACTATTTGCAGTCCAATCTTTAGCACATTCGATAATAACGTTAGTTTTGTTTTCCATAGTATGAATAAACTCTGTATTATGACATTTTTTTCAGCACTGCTTTAATTAAAGCTTCGCTATCCATAGAATCTGCAGAATCTTTAAGGATAATTGACAACGCTTTTTCCACAGTATTTTTAGGAAAACCTAAGGTTGTCAGTGCACTTAACGCCTCGTTTCGCGCACTATTGTCCATAGTCACCATATTTGTGTCACTACTTGCAATTTCTTTGGTTAATTTGTCTTTTAAATCAAGTATTACTCTTTTTGCTGTTTTCGGACCAATTCCTTTTACTTTTGAAAATCTTACATGATCATCGGATGCAATTGCTCTTACAATTTCATCTGGAGTCATACTAGATAAAATAACACGAGAAGTATTTGGACCTATTCCAGAAACTGAAAGCAATTTATTAAACAAATTCTTTTCTTGTTCTGTCATAAATCCATACAATGTATGCGAATCTTCCTTTACAATAAGTTGTGTGAAAATCTTTATCTCCTCTAGCTTTTCAAGCTGAGAATATGTAAGCAAACTTATATTAATTAGATAAGCAACTCCACCATTCGTTTCTACATGAATTTCAGTAGGAGACTTGAATGTAATTTTACCTTTTATGTATGCGATCATAAGTGACTAGTCAAAAGCTGCAAAAGTAAAGAAAATATCTACTTTTTTAATAAGACATTAAATTTTAGACAAATTCATAAGCAACTAAAAATTAAAACGATTATATATTACAGAATATTGTAATGTGATATTGTCAATTTTAGCCCCTTTGATTATTTCTAGGTAGTCCCTCATTATTCTATCTTTGCTGTTCATAAAATTACAAATGATGAATATTCTTATTCTTGGTAGTGGTGGTAGAGAGCACGCTTTAGCATGGAAATTAAAACAATCCCCTTCTTGCGGCAACCTTTACGTTGCTCCAGGAAATGCTGGCACAAAAAATGTTGCAGAAAATATCCAATTATCCATTGCTAACTTTCCAGAAATAGCAAACTTTTGTCTAGACAATCATATCGAAATGCTAGTTGTTGGGCCAGAAGCTCCATTAGTTGACGGAATTTATAACTTCTTTCAACAAAAAGAATACGCTCATATCATGGTTATAGGACCATCACAGGAAGGTGCAATTCTTGAAGGAAGTAAGGCTTACGCCAAAAAATTTATGAACAAATACTCTATTCCAACAGCCGGTTACGCAGAGTTTAATAAAGAAACAGAAGCCGATGGAATTGAATTTATAAAAAATCAAAAAGGAAACATTGTTTTAAAATGCGATGGATTAGCGGCAGGAAAAGGGGTCGTTATTTTAGAAGATAAAGAAAAAGCAATCGAGGAATTTTCCAATATGTTGGATGGAAAATTCGGAGGAGCTGGACATACCGTTGTCATTGAAGATTTTCTTGATGGTATAGAATTTTCCGTTTTTGTTTTAACTGATGGTAAAGAGTATAAAATTCTGCCCGTTGCTAAAGATTATAAACGAATCGGAGAAGGTGACACTGGTCTTAATACAGGGGGCATGGGTGCCGTATCTCCTCCACCTTTTGTTACTGAAGAACTTATGTCTAAAGTAATCAAACAAGTGGTTGAACCCACAGTAAATGGATTACATTCAGAAAACATTGCTTATAAAGGGGTTGTATTTATAGGCCTTATAAGAGTGAATAATGAACCTTATGTTATAGAATATAATTGTCGTTTTGGTGATCCAGAAACAGAAGTAATTCTTCCTCGAATTGATTCTGACTTATTGGAATTATTTAAATCACTTTATACTGGAGATTTATCCTCACAAGAGTTAAAGATTTCCGAAAAACAAGCAGCAACAATAATGTTAGTTTCTGGTGGCTATCCAGAAGCTTATAAAAAAGGAAAACAAATGTCAATTCCATTGGAAGGTGATTCGATGTTTTTCCATGCTGGCACAAAAGAAATTGACAATAAAATAGTAACTAATGGAGGTAGAGTTTTAGCAATTACAAGTATAGATAATTCTTTTAAAGATGCAATTTCAAAAAGTATGCTTGAAGCAGAAAAAATTAATTTCGAAGGAAAAAACTATCGAAAAGATATAGGATTTGATTTATAGAATTTACACCATTTGAGTCTTTTCTAAAAAACTCCGTCTACACATAAAAAGTAAAAATGACAGACGATATATGGCAAACATTTAGCTCCGCGCTTAAAAAGTTTATTATTACCAAAGTGTCAGATAACGATACTGCAAATGACATTTTACAGAATGTATTTCTGAAAATTCATGAAAATATTCATTCGTTAAAAGATACATCTAAATTAGAAAGCTGGATATATCAGATATGTAGAAATGCAATCAATGATTACTATCGGACCAAACAAAAAAAGAAAACTCTTGAAGTAATCCATTTAGATGAAAATATTGATAATGACAATTATCGAAATTTTGCATCTTGTTTAAAACCATTTATTCTTAAATTATCAAAAAATGATCAAGATATTTTGTCGAAAATATCATTTGAAAATTATTCCCAAAAGGATTATGCAGAAAAACATAACCTCAACTATTCAACTGTAAAATCAAGATTGCAAAGGGCTAGAAAAAAATTGAAAAATTTATTTATTAACTGTTGCGAAACCAAATCAGATAGTTACGGAAATATTATCTCCCATAAGTCTGCAAAATGTTTATGTTAAAAATATTGAGTCCTTTTTAAAATTCAGCGTCAACTAGGTTGAATTTAATAACTAAAATGATTTAATATGAATAATCAAATTTCAAACAAGAATTTACTAAAGCGAGAAAACACTTGTAATTGTACTTGTAACAATACTAATGATCAACAATCTGATTGTATTTGTACCAACACAAATAGCTGTTGTTAATTCTTGAGTCAGAAATGTGAATTTTCATGATTATTGAAAATTCTTGACGTTTAAAGGATGATTTCAATTCGAGATCATCCTTTTTATATTTTGATAATACCTTTTCAATCCAAATTACTATTCCTCGCCACTCTCTTTCCGATTCCGCATAAAAATTCATAAGGTATAACCTCTCCTACTTTACATAATTCAAAAAAATGGCTTCGATTTTCAAAAATAACAACTTCATCTCCCTGACTAATAGCAGCTCCTGTTACATCAATAATCGTAGCATCCATAGAAACATTTCCGATAGTTTTAAATCTATTTCCATTTATATAAAAAGCAGAATTTCCATTTCCATGCTTTCGACTGATCCCATCAGCATATCCTATGCTTACTGCAGCGATTGTCATATTCTTACCCGCTTTAAAACCTTGATTATAGCCAACACTTTCTCCTTTTTGTATTTCTTTTACTTGAGCGATAAAGCTTACTAACTTATGCGAACATTCAAGTTGACTATTTTCAATTAAACCATGCATTCCTATTCCAACCCTTATCATATCATAATGCATCTCTGGATAATAAATTGATCCATATGAATTACATATATGTTGAATCGGTTTACATTTTATTCCTTCGGAAATTTTATTATATAATTTATTAAATAAATTATCCTGATCTATCGAAATATCTTTATTTTCTAAATCGTCTGCAGAACTCAAATGAGAAAAAATAGATTGTACTTTTATATTTTTATTTAAATTCAAAAAGCTAATTAATTCATCAACCTGATCCCATTTAAACCCTAGTCGATTCATTCCCGAATCAACGATAATATGTATTTTTGCATCTTTTGAGGAATCAATTTTCTTTAATTGATCTAAAGAGAAAATCTCCAATTCCAAATTATATTCTATAGCTAAAGAAAATAAGGAAGGATCTGGATTCATTATCATTATTGGTTTTAAAACCCCTTCTTTTCTCAACTCAATCCCTTCTTCAATAAATGCTACTGCTAAATAATCAATTCCTGTACTTTCAATATACTTTGCTATTCGAACGGAATCACTTCCATAAGCGCCAGCTTTCAAAACTGCCATTATTTTATGTCTAGCTTTTCCTAAAGATTTAAAGAATTTAAGATTCCTACCTATACTTGACAAATTGGTTTGCAGAATTGTACGATGTTGGTTCTCTTGAAGGTAGCTTGCAATAGATTCAAACTTAAATCTTCTTGCACCTTTTATTAAAATTAATTCTGATTGTGGTTTATTTTTTATTAAATGATTTAATAAATCAGACGTTTTATTAAAAACAATATGACAAGAAATATTCTTATTATTTTCACCAATAAAATATAATTTATTTATTGGATAAGAATTAATGAGGCGATTTAATTTATTGAAAAAATCTATGTCATTTACTTGATCATCAAACTCCGAAAGAATTAAAGTAAGATCTCTGTTATTCTTTTGAGTGATGGCAAACTCCAATGCATTATGGAGCGAAGTAAGGTCGGAATTATAACTATCATTAATTAACAAACAATCATGAGGTGCTTTAATTAATTCAAGCCGCATAGAGATCGGTCTAATCTTATTTAATTGTTTTTGAATTAAATCTTGAGCAAGGTTTAATTCAAGGGACAAAATAATAGTATGAATCACATTGGAGATAGATGCATTGTCTTGAAGGAAAAAATTAAATTCTGCAGAATTTTTTCCTGAAATGATAATGTTAGAATTTTGGTCTTTATTAATTACTTTAACAAAATAACTTGCCTCTTTTTGGTCTTTACTCCAAGTAATTAATTCAACTCCTTTTAATTCTTCATTTATTACTTTTTGAACCAAATCATTCATTTCATAAATGATCTTTTCGGACTCTTTAAATAAAATTAATTTCTCTTTTATTTTTTCTTGCAAAGAAGAAAATCCTTCCGAATGAGCATCACCAATTGTGGTAAGAATTCCAAAATTTGGTTTTATAATTGATTCCAAAATTGACATTTCGTCTTTCTTAGATATTCCTGCCTCTATAATAGCAATTTCTACATCTTTTTCTATTCCCAAAACTGATAATGGAACACCTAGTTGGGAGTTATACGATGCCGGAGATTTTCCACATTTAAATGTATCTTTTAGCATAGTAAACAACCATTCTTTTGTAATCGTTTTACCGTTACTTCCAGTAATTCCTATATATTGTGCAGCACTCTTTGAGCGAAGTGCTGATGCTAATTTTTGGAGTTCATCCAAAACACTTTTACAAACTAAATAAATTTCATTTTTCTTCTGAGTTTTGGGTAATCTGGGAATCATAAAAATTGTCACTCCTTTTTTTCGAGCTTCCTCCACATATAATTCCCCTTTTCCTAAACTGAGAAATAGAGTTGATTTTCCAACATTCTGCCTTCTTGAATCAAACATTATATTGTCAATCATAATTTGATTCGTAGCACTTGTATCTAATTCAGATACCAATTCTACTAAACAACATTCGATAATTTCTTTTAGGCTAAGTTGCATATCACAAATGTAAGTGGATTTTGAAAACAATCCTTATCTGAATTAACTGAATAATGATTTTGGGCTTAAGCCCAAAAAAATAAAACAAGATGTTAACGACCTCAAAAAACACATGTTAAAATAAACATTACATTTGCTTTTCAGTTAAAATGGAAAATACATTCATATGAAAGCGTGGATAAAAGCTTTCCGATTAAGATCTCTGCCTCTTGCCCTTGCCTGTATATCTATGGGAAGTATCCTTGCATATACAGATGGCAAAATAAACTGGTTAGTTGCTGTTTTATCCCTAGTTACTACTCTCTTTTTACAAATATTATCGAATTTAGCGAACGATTACGGAGATGCAAAAAGTGGGGTTGATAGTGATGTAAGAGTTGGACCAAAACGTAGTGTACAGACTGGAGAAATAACAGCTAAAACAATGTTTCAAGCGATTATTCTTTTTGGCGTATTGAGCTTTATTTCTGGTGTTGGTTTACTATTTATAGGATTAACATTCAATACAACCTTTTTTGTCTTTTTGTTGATCGGAATTTTGGCTATAATAGCAGCTATTAAATATACAATGGGTGAAAATCCTTATGGTTATTCTGGCTTTGGAGATTTATCAGTATTTCTATTTTTTGGGATTATAGGGGTAATGGGAACATATTTTTTACACACAGGAAAAATTAATTATCTAGCTATATTACCAGCTTTATCGTGCAGCTTTTTCGCTGTAGCTGTCTTGAATGTAAATAATATAAGAGATATAGAATCCGATAAAATTACTGGAAAGAATTCTATTCCAGTCAGATTAGGAAGAGAAAAGGCAGTAAATTATCATTTAATATTACTCGTGTCTGGTCTATTATGCTCTTTAGCATATGTTTTTCTTGACTATAAAGGCCCTTTTCAATTCTTATTTTTATTGATTATTCCTCTTCTTTATAAGAATGGAATGGCAGTTAAAACCTTGCACGAAGCAGCAAAACTTGATCCTTATCTAAAGCAAATGGCACTTACAACATTGCTTTTTGTAATCTGTTTCGGTATCGGAAATATGATCTACTAAATTCAGAACTTCCCATATTTTACATCTCTTTTCTTTTGGGCTTGACCCAAAACCCTTTTAATCTATAACACAACAATATTCAGCATTACAGCTTTCCACTAACCGTATAATATTGATTTAAAAAACATCCTGTATTTCACTTAAAACCCACCTTAACACTTTGCATTATAATACTTACCAAATGAAAGAATAATGAACTTCTAAAAAAGTATATCTTTGCCCTATGAATAATCAGCTTTATAAAGATTTATTGGATAGTAAAGCGCGCGGAGAAAAGAAGTTCGCTGTGCTTATAGATCCTGACAAATTGAGACTTAATAGTATCGATGAAATCGTACAGATCGCAGCAGAAGCGAAGGTTGATTATTTCTACATTGGCGGAAGCTTGATTGTAAACAATATGCTTGATGAAGTAATTACTGGCATCAAGGAAAAATCCAATATCCCAACCATCTTGTTCCCTGGAAATTCTTATCAATTGTCTTATAAAGCTGATGGAATTTTATTTCTTTCACTAATTTCTGGAAGGAATGCAGAACTTCTTATAGGAAATCATGTCATTTCAGCACCATACCTTAAGATCAGCGGATTGGAAGTGATAAGTACCGGATATATGCTGATTGATGGAGGCATTTCAACGACCGTACAATATATTTCGAATACCACACCTATTCCTAAAAACAAGTATGACATTGCTCTTTCTACAGCTCTTGCTGGTGAGATGTTAGGAATGAAACAGATTTTTCTAGATGCTGGAAGTGGCGCTAAGTATTGTGTGTCGAAAGAAATGATATCAGCTGTTTCGTCGGCTGTAGAAGTTCCGGTAATTGTTGGGGGTGGCATTCGAACAGGAGAGCAAGCGAGTATGGCGGTAAAAGCAGGAGCGGATGTTGTGGTAGTTGGTAATGCGATAGAAAGCAATCCTACTTTAATTTTTGAAATTGCAAAAGCACTAGGAAAATAATGGAATACACTAATTTATTAATCAATTTATTATATCAAATGGCCTTTGCTGATGGGCATTTTTCTGAGAATGAAAAACAATTTATTAGTAAAGTAATTGATGAACAAGTAAAAGATGCTGATTCATTATTAGATAATGACACTAAAATTCCGAGCGAAGAAAAAGATCGTATGACAATTCTATATTACTTACTCTTTTTATTGAAAATAGATGGAGTAATTAAAGAATCTGAGAAGAAAATTGCTATAAAATTTGGGTCACTTTTAGGATTTAGGAGTGAAATGATAGAGTCAATGATTCATATCATGGAACAACACTTAGATGAGAAACTTCCAGATGAAAAATTAGTAAGTATTATTCGACAGTATCTGAATTAAGTTATAAACTGTATTTTTGCGATACTTTTACATCCTTTTACGATTAAAAAGGTTAAACAAGCATAAAAAATAATTATCTACATGAGCGTAGTTGAAATTAAAGTACCTACAATAGGTGAATCAATAACAGAAGTTACTCTATCTTCTTGGTTAGTAAAAAATGGAGACTTTGTTGAGCTTGATCAAGCGATTTGTGAATTTGAAAGTGACAAAGCAACATTGGAGTTGCCTGCAGAGGTTGCTGGAAAGTTGATCCATGTTGCAGCAGAAGATGACGACCTTGAAATAGGGGCAATAGTAGCTAAAATTGATACTTCAGTAAAAGGAAGTAGCTCTCCTAAGAAAGAGGAGAAAAAAGAGGCTTCCGCCCAAAAAGAAAGCGCTCCTGCACAATCGGAGGATAGTCATGCAAAAAACCATCCATCCCCTGCTGCGGCTAAGATGATGGCTGAAAAAAACCTTTCTTCGAGTGATGTTTCAGGTACAGGAAAAGGCGGTAGAATAACGCACCAAGACGTTCAAAAAACGGAAGCGAAATCAACTACCGCGCCAGTAGAGACTAAAAAAGCAGATGAAAATATAGTTGCTCCTACACTAAGTAGCTCTTCGGCATCATTCTCTAGAGAAATAAGAAGAGAAAAAATGAGTAGAATGAGAAGAACAATAGCTTCTAGGCTCGTTTCTGCTAAAAATAACACGGCAATGTTGACAACTTTTAACGAAGTTGATCTTTCTGAGGTTATGAAAATGAGAAAGAAATACCAAGAAAAATTTGTCGCTAAATATGGCATCAAACTTGGATTCATGTCGATTTTTGCAAAAGCGTGTACGAAAGCTCTTCAAGAATTGCCTGCTGTAAATGCTCAAATTGATGGAAATGAAATTATTTATCATGATTTTGTTGACATTTCAATTGCTATTTCTACTCCTACAGGTTTAGTTGTACCGCCAGTTAAGAATGTAGAGTCAATGAATTATGCAGATATCGAAAAACAAATTTCGTTCCTTGCTAAAAAAGCTAGATCTGGTAAACTTACTTTAGAAGAAATGCAGGGAGGAACATTCACCATAACTAATGGTGGAATATTCGGATCTATGTTAAGTACTCCTATAATAAATGAACCACAAAGTGCAATCTTAGGAATGCACAACATAATTCAGCGACCAGTTGCTGTAAATGGCGAAGTTGTGATTCGACCTATGATGTATATTGCTTTGTCTTATGATCACAGAGTAATTGATGGAAGTACAAGTGTAACATTTTTAGTAAAAGTGAAGGAATACCTAGAAGATCCTATCAGTTTATTTTTAGATATCTAATAAACAAATATGACTCTTCAGCAGTTTTTTGATGTTTTAAGTGCTAATCCATCAATAACATTATTTTATTTTATTGCCTTGCCATTAACTGCCCTTTTATGTGGTTTACTAAGCAAAGGCAATGGACATGAAAGTCCATGGAAATATGCCTATTGTGTTTTATTATATATGGCTGCAGTTCCAGGGATATTTGCAATTTTTTTAAATGTATATCTATTTTTATTTGAGCGACAAAGTGTAATGCAAATGAACTTGTTCACTCAAGTATTTCCAGTTATTACAATGTTAGCAACCTTTTTTATCATTCGTAAAAATGTCGATTTATCATTAATCCCAGGATTTGATAGGTTGTCAGGATTAGTAATGGTTGTTGCCGTTGTTATTGGTTTAATGTGGATTTTGGACAGGACAAGGATTTTTGCAGTAACAATAGTACCTTTTCAATATGTCATAATAATGCTAGTTGGAGCATTAATTGCCTTGAGATTTGGATGGAGTAAATTAAGCGCAAACCGTTAAACCATGAAACACATACTTTATTTTTCTCGAATTCGTTTCTACTACAATGATTAAAAAGAGTAAGCTTATTCTATTTTCTTTGGTTCTTTTCTTCAGTTTGCTCTCAGAGAGTCAAGCTCAAAAAGGATATGAACTAGGGCCATGGATCGGCGTTTCGAATTATTTTGGGGAATTAAACACTAATTATAGGCTTTTAGATGTAGGACCAGCATTAGGAGTTGCCGGTCGTTACAATTTCGGAAATAGAATATGTGCCAAGGGTTCTTTGAACTATGGCTACATATATGGTAGTGATTCAAATAATAACAACAACTTCGAAAGAAGAAGAAATCTTGATTTCAAATCGCATATTGTTGACTTAACTGTAGGAGGCGAATTTAATTTCCTTCCTTACACTCATGGTAGTCAAACAGAATACTTTACACCTTATTTAACCGTGGGATTAAATGCCTTTTATTATGCCCCTTTTACTGAATTAAATGGAGAAAATCATTTTTTACGTCCATTAGGAACAGAAGGCCAAGCGTCTGGAAATGAATACTTTTTTATTAATGGTGGAATTGTCTATGGTGGTGGTTTTAAATGGGACATCAATTATGAATGGTCTATAAATATTGAGTTTACCATGCGTTCTTTATTCACAGATTATTTAGATGATGTAAGTAATACCTATCCTGGTCAAGCACAGTTAATAGCAGATAGAGGTATTATTGCTGCTGAATTAAGTGATCGATCTATTACTCCACAAATTGGAGAAGCGGGCAGACAAAGAGGAGATCCTACAAGACGTGATAATTATTCCTTTTTTGGGATTAGTCTTATGCGGTATTTCGGAAATGTAGAATGCCCTAAAATTTCGAAATAAATTTGTTTCTTTGAAGAAATAAATTCATCTTGAAACAATTACTTTATAATAATAGATTTTGGATAATTATCGTAACCTTAATCTATCTGACTATACTGTTTCTACATATTGAGTCCTATCCCCTTCGAAAGTTTGATGAAGCTAGAAATGCAATAAATGCTTTGGAAATGCATTTAACTGGATTTAGTATCGTTACAACTTGTGAATACTCTCCAGATCATTGGAACACAAAACCCCCTTTGTTAATTTGGATTCAAACACTTGGCCTTAAACTTTTTGGGATAAGAGAGTTTTCTATTCGACTTGTTTCTATTTTAGCAGGATTAGGATTTATACCGCTATTCTTAGGCCTTCGAAAAATACTTGGCGTAAAATTTATCGAAGCAATTTCTGCACTCACAATCTTTATTAGTTTACCAATTATTGTCAAAAGTCACGGGTTCAAAACTGGTGACTACGATGCTTTATTGACCTTATTTATGTCAATGTATACTTTATTCTTCTATGCTTTTCTTAAAAGTAAGCATAAAAAATATCTATTCCTATTTTTTATTTCCTTATTTCTAGCAACTATGACTAAAGGAATAGCGGCTTTACTATTCCTTCCTGGAATTTTTATCTACATAATTATTTCGAAAGATATTAAGTGGTTGATGAGTATGAAATCTAATATATATATATACGCCATTAGCTTCATTACATTAACTGTATCTTATTATTTAATTAGAGATAATTATGATCCAAATTATATTAATCATGTTCTTGAAAATGAACTGGGTGGTCGATTTCTTGAAGTAAATGAGAATCATACTGAAAAATGGAATTTCTATTTTAAAAACTTAGCTTTAAACAATTTAGGTGCCTGGTCTCTATTTCTGTTTTTAGTTCCCGTCTTTATTTATGAAAAAGCTAAGAAAAATAAATTCCTTCTCTACCTTAGCATTCTCATAATTTTCCAATTATTAATCGTAAGTAGTTCCCAAACTAAATTATATTGGTATTCCTTACCTATTTTCCCATTGTTATCAATAATATTAGGGACTCTAATTGTTTCATTATTCAACAATTCTAAATTAAAGAATTTAATTGCATTTTTATTCATTTACCCTTTATATCAACAAATAGATACCGTATCAAAGAATATAAATTTTCAAGACAGCCCTCACGATTATTATAATATAAGTTTTATAAGCAATAATGAAGATTTCCTTTCTGACTACGAAAAAGTCTATCTATTGGAACCTGACTATTTTCAGCACACACGATTTTATACTGAATCCAGCTTAAATAGTTCAAATGATAAAAAATTTGAATTCGCACTAATAAAACGACTAGATATAAATGACATTGTTATTGTGTCAGATCACAAAACAAAGGACACACTAAATGAATTGTACAATATAGAGTTAATAAAATCAGAGAATCCAGTTTTTGTATTTAAAGTACTAGGTAAGAATTAGCGTTACTATTTATTCGTATAAAAGTTAATTTACATTAAAAAATATCATCCAACGTTAAAAAACTGTTAAGAATGGGACATTTAAGTTTTCAGAAAGTTCATCTATAAAAACTAATAAAAAATAGATTTATGAAGACTAAATTTTCGTTATTACTTTTACTTATATTTTTACTAAATAGCTGTAAAGAACCTCCTCCTATTGAAATCAATTGTTTATCTGGCGATTTAAGTAAGGGTGTAATTGCTTTTTATCCATTCATTAATGGCAATTTACAAGATGCATCGCCATTAAAAAACCATTTGACTAATACGACCTCTGCAAGCCCATCGGAAGATCGAAATGGGAATTCTGATTGTTCGTATTATTTTGATAATTTAAATAAGAAAGAATTTCTAACAACTACAAAATCTTCCTTTTTAAACGATCTTGATGAATTTTCAATTTCTCTGTGGTATTTGCCATTAGACTCGATAAACTATGAAGAGATTAGAGGCCTATTCAGTAGGGATAGTGTTCCTTGTTGTGACAAAATGGGCGAATGGTCTGTTAGTCTATATGAATGTAACCAAGCGGTATTTGCTTACGATAACGCAGTATGGGCATTAAGTGACATGAATGAATGCGAAGACATAGTAAATGAATCAATAAATAAATGGCAACATGTAGTTGGTGTTAAGAAAAACGATGAATATAAAATATATTATAACTCAATATTAAAATCTTCAAAAACAGGTAATTCTGGCAGTACTAATGATTTGGCAGAAGACAAAGGAGATGTTTTTGTTGGTTTTGATTTTACTGGGTCGATAGACGATATTATCATTTATGATCGTGAATTATCAGCTAACGAGGTTCTAAAATTATATGAAATGGAACCTTGTTGTGAATAGAAAAAATAAAATAGACCGTCTTTTATAAGGACGGTCTATTTTTATCCTCTTTTATTCACTATCTCCTCCCATAGCTTGAGCTAATACTACTAGATCCAACATTTCTTCTTTATAAGTATCAGGATTTGACTTTAAATGTGTTTTAATATTTTGTATTAATCGATCGTAATTCGCATCCGACTTAAATTGTGAATCTCTCAGTAATAATCCGAATTCTGCTACATAACTTGCCCATTCTGAAGAAGGACTTATTTCTAAATCTTTCATTTTACGATTCGAAATAATTTCCTCACTTTTTATAGACTTTGTTCCTGTCGGGCTTTTATATCTATATTTAATTGTTCCCAACTCTGTCGACCATTTAGCTTTTGTCTCCAAACTATTTTCTTGATATTTAAGCGGATCGATAGATACATTATAATCGCTTTTAACTCCTTTTGGAATTAATTCATATAAAACAGTAACGGTATGATCTGCTCCCATCTCGCCAGCATCCTTTTTATCATTATTAAAATCTTCCGCCGCTAAAACTCTATTTTCATACCCTATCATTCTATAGCCATCTATAGCAGCAGGATTAAACTCGATTTGAATTTTTACATCTTTTGCAATTGTATATAATGTTCCTGAAAATTCATCCATTAATACCTTTTTTGCTTCACGCATGTTATCAATATAATTGTGATTCCCATTTCCTGCATTTGCAATTTTCTGCATTTTTCCATCCATATAATTTCCTGTTCCAAAACCTAATATTGATAAGAAAATATCGTCATCTCTTTTTTTCTCAATTATTTTCACCAAAGCATCATCTCCTCTTGTTCCCACATTAAAATCACCATCGGTTGCTAATATAACTCTGTTATTTCCTCCTTCTATAAAGTGTTCTTTTGCTAATTTATATGCTAATTGAATTCCAGCACCTCCTGCTGTAGATCCTCCTGCGTTTAATTTATTTAATGATTTCAAGATTTTATTTTTCTCATCTCCACATGTTGGTTCTAAAACAACTCCAGCTGCTCCTGCATAAACCACTATTGACACCTTATCTTGCTCTTCCATTTGATTAACTAACAGTTTAAATGCTGATTTTAATAGCGGTAATTTATCTGAAGAATTCATACTTCCAGAAACATCAATCAAAAACACTAGATTATTGGCTTGTTCGCTATTCTTTTCTATACTTTGGGCTTTAAGCCCAACTTTTAAAATCTTATGATCACTATTCCAATTACATGGAGCTAACTCAATAAATGTTTGAAATGGACGATCTGCTTTTTGTTTCTCAAATTCATATTTGTAATCGAAATAATTAATCATTTCTTCTATTCTTACCGAATTAGCTGGTGGCATTTGTCCATTATTTAAAAACCTTCTCACATTAGCATATGAAGCTCTATCTACATCAATAGATAATGTGGAAAGAGGATCTTTCATAGGGTTTTTAAATTGATTTTCCGTTATCTCTGTATAATTTCCCTCTTCGACTTCCTTCTTTTCTTCATAATCATAATAAACATCACCTTCCATAATTGCTGGTGGCCTTGAAGGTGCAACCATATCATTAGAAGCCTTTCTTAGTTTCATCTTTCGTTTCCTTCCATTTCCTACAACTACACATTCCTCTAGCAGCGCTCCTTCTGCTAATTTGATTTTTAAAAAGTTTGTTTGTTTAGTGCAAGTCACTTCTTTTGTTTCAAATCCTGTATAAGAAACTATCAAAGTGCTTGGATACTTAGAAATAGTTAAAGAAAATTTACCATCGAAATCTGTAATAGTTCCGTTTGTAGTCCCTTTTTCTAGGACCGATGCTCCAATTAATGGACTACCTGAGCTGTCCATGATGATGCCATTTATAATTTCGGTATCATTATTGAAGGATAATAATAGAATAAGACAGAAAGTAAGACTGATTGTTGATAAGATAAGTTTCATGTTTTCTAATTTTTAGTAAAAAAATAAATTTCACTAGTTAGATGTCCGACATGTTCTTATTACATAAAATGAAATTAAAAAAGTTTTATTTTCTCAGTTATTCTTTACTTTGATGTATCACAAATTAATCAAAATGAATGTTTTAAAATTCGGAGGTAGTTCTGTAAAAGATGAAGTTAACATCTCCAAAGTACTCGATATATTAGTTAAAAGGAAAGATAAAATTGCCGTAGTTTTCTCAGCAATGGGAGGCGTTACAGATCAATTGATTGAACTAAGTCAATTAGCAAGTAAAAAAGATAATTCTTATGAATCAAAGTTTAAAGAATTAAAAACACGACATCTATCTACAGCTAAAAAACTTCTATCTAAGAAAAACTATCAGATTGCTAAAGAAGAACTAAGCAAAACGCATTCGAATCTCAAAAAAATATTAGCGGGAGTTTCCATTTTAGGAGAAATTTCAGAAAGAACAATGGACTACATTGTTTCATTTGGAGAAAGAACCTCTGCATTTATTATTGCTTTGGCATTAAATGAAAGAAAAAAGAAAGCAGAATATTTAGATGCAAGACAAATAATTGTTACAGATAGTAATCATGGAAATGCATCATTAATAAAGAAAAAAAGCTACCGTAAAATAAGAGCTTATTTCAAAAATAAAACATCTATTCAGATAATAACTGGATTTATTGCTTCTGACGAAAATGGTAAAACAACTACCTTAGGAAGAGGAGGTAGCGATTATACTGCTGCGATTTTAGGTGAAGCATTAAAAGCTAAAAGCATAGAAATATGGACAGATGTAGATGGTATTCTTTCTGCTGATCCTAGAAAAGTGGAAGAGGCTTTTACAATTCCACAGGTATCTTACCAAGAAGCGATGGAGCTGTCTCATTTTGGAGCAAAAGTGATTTATCCTCCTACTATTAAACCAGCCTTAGATTCAAAAATTCCTGTATTTATTAAAAATACGTTTAATCCTGATTTTCAAGGAACGGTAATAAAGGATAAATCATGGAGTCATGATAAGCCAGTAATTGGTATTTCAGCAGTAAGTGATGTATTGTTACTTTCATTAGAAGGTGCTGGTATGATAGGCGTTCCTGGAATTGCAGCTAGGCTATTTGGAGCTTTAGCAATAAAAGAAATAAATATTATTTTAATTACACAATGTTCCTCTGAACATGCGATTACTTTCGCAGTTAATCCTAAAGATTCAAAAAGTGCGATTCAAATAATTAATGATACGTTTAGTTCAGAAATTGAAAAAGGATTAATTAAAGAAATAATTGCCGAGTCCAATCTTTCCGTAGTTGCTGTAATAGGAGAAAACATGAAATCAACGCCAGGAATTTCTGCGAAATTATTTTCAGCGATGGGACGAAATGGGATAAATATTGCAGCAATAGCACAAGGGTCTTCTGAATTAAATATTTCTGTTGTGATTAAAAAATCACAGCAAAAGAAAGCATTGAATGTTTTACATGAAGCCTTTTTTAAAGATGATACAAAAGATATTCATCTTTATATTGTAGGAGTAGGATTAATAGGTGGAAAATTAATTGAACAAATTAATAGTCAACAAGAAATCTTGAAAAATAAATACGGCATTTCTTTGCAGATATGCGCAATGGCGAATAGTCGTAAAATGGTATTTAATAATGTACAAACTGATAGTGAAAACTGGTCTAAGAGGTTGAGTTCTTCACGGAAGAAAATGAATATTTCAAAGTTTGTTGAACATATGATTTTAGAAAATAGAAGAAATGCAATTTTTGTAGACAACACCTCTTCATCTGATGTAATAAAAGAATATAAAAATATATTATCAAATAGTATTTCAATATCAACTCCAAATAAACTAGGCGCTTCTTCAATTATTAAAGAGTTTAATCAATTAAAAAAGATTGCAGCACAACGATCAGTTGTATATGGCTATGAAACCAATGTAGGAGCAGGACTTCCTATCTTGAGTACCATTCAAGATCTTATTAAAAGTGGAGATGAAATACAAAAAATAGAAGCTGTTTTGAGTGGTTCATTATCTTATATATTTAATAATTTTAATGGAAGCCAAGCATTTAGTGATATTGTTTCGGAAGCAAAGGAAAAAGGTTTGACAGAACCAGATCCTAGAGATGATTTAAATGGTTATGATGTTCGTAGAAAGATATTAATTCTTGCAAGAGAAGCTGGACACTCAATTGAAGAAAAAGAAATAAATATTGATTATTTCTTGAAACCAGAAATGAGAAAAGCAAAAACAATTAATCAATTTATGAGTCTTCTAAAAAAGGAAGATAATAATTTACAAAAGTATATTGAGGGGCTTAACGCCCAAAATAAAAAAGCAAGAATGATTGCATCATTTAGCAATAATTCAGCTAAAGTTGGAGTACAAGAAGTTAATCAATCAAGTCCATTTTATAGTTTAGAGGGTTCAGACAATATGATTGTTATTCACTCTAAAAGATATAATGTGAGGCCTCTTGTGATACGAGGGCCTGGAGCCGGTGCGGATGTAACGGCCGCTGGAGTACTTGCAGAAATTTTAAGAATCTCAAATTCAATCTAATAACTATGCTAAAGGGATTAAGAGTATTTGCGCCAGCAACAGTTGCTAATATGGCTTGTGGTTATGATCTTATGGGTTTTGCTATAGATGCCCCTGGAGACGAAGTTGTTGTTCGCGAAAATGACACATTCAAAGGCTTAAAAATTTTATCAATTCATGGTGATCCTGAAAAAAAACTTCCTTATGAAATTTCCAAAAATACTGCTGGAGTAAGTGCACAAATGTTATTGGATGAAATAAAATATGATGGTCCTGGAATTGAAATGCGTATTCATAAAAAGATGAAAAGTGGAACTGGACTGGGAAGTAGTTCTGCAAGTGCGGTTGCAGGTGTCTACGCTGTCAATGAATTATTAGGACAGCCATATATAAAAAGAGACTTGTTAAAGTTTGCCATTCAAGGAGAAAAGGTAGCTGATGGAGCAGTCCATGGAGACAATGTTGCTCCTTGTCTTATGGGTGGAATGGTATTCGTAAAAAACTCGTACACTGCTGAAGCCCATCGCATTTTTATACCTGAAGGTCTTTATGCTGTGGTTATTTTCCCATATGTAGAATTACTCACCAAAGACAGTAGATCTGTTTTATCAGAGACCGTGTTACTTGAAAAACATGTTGAACAGAGTGCAAATCTTGCCGGAATGATATTGGGTTTTTCAAGAAATGACATGGATTTGGTTAAACGATCCATGAAAGATGTAATAATTGAACCTCAACGGGCAAAATTAATCCCTTGCTTTTATGATGTTCAAAAAGTTGCTCTTGAAAATGATGCTCTAGGCTGCAGTATAAGTGGTGCTGGGCCTTCTATATTTGCTTTATTCTCTAATTCAATAAAAGCTGAAAAGGCTGCAAAAAAGATGGCTGAAGTTTATGAAAAAGCTAAATTAGAATTTGATGTGCATATTTCTCCTATTAATATGACTGGAGCAAGGATCGTTTAACATGGATTTTATACTAT
>CAYOIL010000005.1:0-36101 GCA_964403985.1 uncultured Saprospiraceae bacterium | reverse complement strand
GCATAGCTCCTATACAGATTAAAAGTGGACCTTTTTCCTTCCCTTCGTAACTCCCTATTATTCGGTTTAAAATCATAAGCGTGCAAAATTAAAAGAATTTATATATTCCCTACCTTTACAAAGTGAAAATACTCGTCATAAGGTTTAGTTCAATAGGAGATATCGTTATGACGACTCCAGCCATAAGGTGTTTGAAACAACAGAAAAATCCTGAAATTCACTACCTTACAAAGAAAGCTTTTGTTCCTATTTTAGCTTCCAATCCTTATATTGATAAAATTATTTCTTTCGAAAAGACGAATAAGAGTTTAGTAAAAGACTTGAAAGAGGAGAAATACGACTTCGTAGTTGATTTACATAACAACTTAAGATCTTCAAAAATTCGCTTTCAATTACGACGACCAAGTTCTAAGTTGTATAAATTATCAATACATAAAGAAGTTCTCATTCACGCGGGAATAAATAACTTACCGAATTTGCATGTGGCGCATAGAGCGATAGATACATTACAGGAGTTTTCTATTAATGATGATGAACAAGGAATGGAGTTTTTTATTGATGATCAAACAGTAAATAAAGCTGAAAACTTCAAAGATTCTTTCATAACTCTTGCTTTAGCAACTACTCATTTTACGAAGAATATACCTGAAGAAACTTTGCACTTTATTGTAGAGAATGCTCCTGATCAGGTTGTTTTATTGGGTGGGCCCAAAGAAAAAGAGCTTGGTGAGCGTATCGAAAAAGCATTCCCAAGTCAATGTATAAATATGGCAGGCAAAGCAAGTATTCAAGAAAGTGCATTACTTATTCAAAAGTCAAAATATTTTGTGGGTGGAGATACTGGAATGCTTCATATTGCATGTGCTTTGAAAATACCAACAATCAGTATATGGGGAGCAACAATTCCCGAGTTTGGTGTTTATCCGTATTATGGTAAAAATGATATTCCTCATTTTATACACGAAGTACATTTAAAATGTAGACCTTGTTCTAAACATGGATCTTCAAAATGCCCCAAAAAACATTTCAATTGCATGCAACTTCAAAATTTAGAAAAGATCGCTTCTCATCTTAAAGAATTAAGTAATTAATGGAAGATTATACTGAAGAAGCTAAAAAGGTGTTGATTGAATTAGTAACTTTCAAAATGCCCTTCGGAAAATATGCCGGACGTTCTATTGCTGAATTGCCTGAATATTACTTGACGTGGTTTAATAGGAAAGGTTGGCCCTCAGGAAAACTTGGATTCCTTATGCAAAATGCTTATGAAATAAAAATGCAAGGTATGGATCCTATACTACATGAACTAGTAAAGAGGCTAAAAAAATAACATTAATTTGTTTCAATTACTCAATAACATATACCAAATACTTTATAGTGTTATATTTAGTTTATTAGATCGATATTTTGCAATATATTGCAAAGTACAATGAGAATGTCCTACCTATATATTGTCTTGTTTTTTGTCAGTCTTAATTATGTATTGAGTCAAGAAAACAATTGGACTATAAATGAAAAAGTATTGACAGATACTTTAAAAGGTGTCGTTTATTCAAGCAACTCAAATTTACAAATTTCAAATGTGTCTGATAGCCATATGGATTCCTATGGAAATCTATGGTTTAGTTCGAAAAGGTGGGGCTTGATTAATGTTAATAAAGACTCTTATATTCAGTACTTCAAATCAAAACCTGAAGGAAGTAATTTTGATGTGTCAGAAGTAAATACAATTGAAGAATACAAAGGAATCATATATTTCGGAACAGATAAAGGAATTTATAAGTATAATAAAGATAAAAATAATTTTGAACCTTTAGCCAAAGAAGTATTTAAGAATCTTTCACCTTATAAAGCTTCCGTATTTTCTATTCTTTTTATGGATGACAATACAGTTCTTGTTGGAACAAAATTTGGACTTTGTTTAATCGATATTAATAGTAATAAATTAATAAAAAAGCTATGGAATGAAAATCCTATTGTAGATGGTTATTCTACCCCAAATCACATTCATAAAATTAGTCTAGATGAAAATGACTCCAAAATCATCTGGGGAGTTGGAAGAGCTGGGCTATTTAAATTAAATAGTGAAGATTGGTCAAAAGAATACTTCCCTTACTCTAAAAGTAAATCTTATGGTCCATTTTATATGTCTGATTTTGTTCAAACTGGTGATTTTATTTATGTTATCCATAGCGATAGTGGCAGGCTTTTTAATGGAGCAAATCTTTTGAAATTTAATATTAAAAATAACAGCTGGTCTAAAGTACTAGACACCAAAGTTTCAAGAAAGTCTACAAGTGTTTATGAGCCAATTCATTCAATTAGAAAAATTGGACAATATATAATTTTTGGAAATAGAGGAAATGGTTTAAGACTTATTGATACAAATAATGGACATATATATCAAAGTTATATCAGTAATAAAATTTTTAGTAAAAAAGATCCAGTTTGGAAGGATCCAAATCGAAAGATGGACTTCTATTACAATGATGCAAATGCAATAATTGTTGATAAAAATGGATATTTATGGGGGACACACCATAGAGAAAATATTGTTAGAACTCAAGAACCCATTTTTATTTCGAAGAATAAAAAGGATTTTGGACAAATTCGAATTGGATCAGTATTTGTAAATGGAAAAAAGTATAGAAAAGAAGAATATATTGATAGCTTAAATAATAAGAGATTTATTTGTAGTGAATATGAAAGGAATTTCGGTCTTAGCTTTACTATACCAAATTCTATTAGCGATAGTTTGATTTATAAATATAAAATAAATGGAAGTGATTGGAATATTAGTTTGAGCAATAATATAATTCAAATTAATAAATTAAATCCGGGTAATAATAATTTGCAATTAGCGGCATACAATGGTGAAGAATTAATTGATGAAACACATTTAACTATATTTACTAAAAGAAAATTTTTAGAATATTTATGGGTTAAAATAATAGGACTTGCCATTTTATTGTTTTTGATTTTATTGTTTTATAGAAATTCATTAAATAAGATAAAAAGGGAAGAAAATCTAAAAAACGACTTTAATAAAAAAATTGCTGAAATTGAAATGCAAGCCCTACGAGCACAAATGAATCCTCATTTTTTATTTAATAGTTTAAATTCAATTAAACATTATGCAATTACTAAATCTAAAATAGAAACTTCAGATTATATAACTGATTTTTCACAATTAATAAGACAGATATTAAATAATTCTACAGATAAAATAGTTTCCCTTTCTCAAGAGTTGAAAGCTCTTAATTTATATCTAAAAATAGAGCAAAAAAGATTTGAAAAGAAATTTATTTATTCAATTAGTGTTGATTCTAATATAAATGAAGAGGTCTTTTTTATTCCTCCGTTATTACTTCAACCCTATGTTGAAAATGCTATATGGCATGGAATAATGCATAAGAATACTGACGGTCATATTTCAATTGATATTAGTGAGGTAGATGATATTTTAGAAATATTTATTGTGGATAATGGAATTGGAAGAGCAGCAGCTAAAGAGTTGAAAAAGAAGAATGCATCATTTAATAAGAAATCTTTGGGCAGTCAAATTACTTCAGATAGAATTGAACTAATCGAAAAAATATATGGAATCCGTGCATCAATTGAATTTGTAGATTTAGTTGCATCAAATGGTACTCCATCTGGTACAAAAGTAATTATTAAGATTCCAAAAATAAGCAGATCTGTTATTGATAATTTAAGAGAATAAATATGATTAATGCAATAATTATAGACGATGAGCAACATGCAATTGAAAATTTAAAATTTGAATTAAATCAGCATTGTCCTGCAGTAAATATTATTGCAGAATCAACGAATTCAAAAGATGCTATTAAACTTATTAATAATTTACGACCAGATTTAGTTTTTCTAGATATCGAAATGCCATGGATGAATGGTTTTGATTTATTACAAAAAGTTACTCATTTAGATTTTGATTTAATTTTCGTGACTGCATATGATAAATATGCAATAAAAGCGTTCAAGTTTTCGGCAATAGATTATTTGTTAAAACCTGTAAGTGGAGAAGATTTAAAACTATCAATGACAAGAGTTTTAAAGAAGAAGTCTAAATTCAATAATCAACATTTAGAGACCTTATTACAAAATTTGAAACATGAAAAAGTAAACCCATTGGAAAAGATTGTGCTTCCAACAATGAATGGGCTTGAGTTTATTCAGGTTGATGACATCATAAGATGTGAGTCAGATAGTAATTATTGTAATTTAGTTTTATTGAATGATCGATCCATTTACTTAGCTAAAACCTTGAAAGAAATAGAATCTTTGTTAGTTGATCATAATTTTATAAGAGTTCATCAATCCCACTTAATTGCAGAAAAATACATTACTAAGTATTTAAATACTGATGGTGGGTATATTGTTATGATAAATGGTGATAAATTACCAATCTCTCGAATCAAAAAGAATCAATTTTTAAGCCGTTTTAAGTAAGCGTGTAATGTTATATACTAACTGAAATCTACCGAATTCTCATCTTAACAGATTCCTAATTTATATGTCAATATATTTGGATATACATTAATTGCTACCCCAATTAATCAATTGAATTGTTAACTTAATTATGGACAAACAGAATGCTCAAGAAATTGAGACACAACAATCGAATTCTATTGCTGATAGCATTGGATCTAACGGAGGATTTACATTGCCTTCACCTGATTATACTTTAGGATCAGGTGGAGGTAATTCTGAAATTTCTGACGAGAATAATGACTTAGATTATCAAAAAGCAATAGGATATTTAATTCGAGAAAGAAATATTGATGAATCTAGTGGAATTACTCCTTCAAGTTATAATGGGTTTTTCTCCTCTGCACAAGTAAGAGCTTTATGGGATATATATAAAGGATTACATTGGAATTCTTCTTACGGAAGAACAAGTGAAGAATGGTTGCAAATTGGTTTAAATAGAATAAATGAAAATTTGGATTCTATTTTAGAATTAGAGCCTAGCTTTGATATTGATGAGGTAGAACATGATTTATATCCTTATCTTCATAGACCAACAGGGGATCAATTAGACACGATTACGGAAAATGAAAATAATACGTTAAATGCAGGAAGAGAACGGCAACTTAATAGAGGGGGTGAAAATGTAGAAGGTAATCCTGAAATATTAGAAAGGTTAAATGAAAATATAAGGCGGAATGGCGGAATTTCATTAGCTTTTACTATTCCAGATGCACATCAAAATAAAGAAGAAGTTATACAACAAGGTGGTATAAGTAATTATGCTAGACGAGTTCAAACAACGAGAAGAACTAGAAATGGGCAATCAACAGAAGGTTCAGCTTTCGAAACAGCTGCTAGAGATACTACCTATAATAATGAAAGTGTTTTTATGTCGGAGTCACAAAGGTTTGCGTCGGCTCATGGAACTCTAGGCCTCTTTAATAATCAATTAAAAATGGGTATTCCCAATGTGTATATTGAAGGAGATGATATTTTAGAGAAAGCAATTGAAATATATCATAGAATAGCACAAGTAACAGGTGAGAGACACCCTATTTCAAGAATTGCTATTTTTTCTCATGGGTTTAGTAATAAAATTTCAGGAAGGCGAAATTCGAGAGCAGGAGATGCATCAATGCATAGAAATAGTAGAAGGGGTTTTACAACAGATACCTTTATTTCAAATTTATCGTCTATTATGACTGATGATGTAAGAGTTAGACTTTTTGCATGCAGTACAGCAAAAAGAGCTGATGGTGGGTTTGCTGACGATATGCGAGATACATTACACGAAAATGGTCATTCGCAATCACTTGTTTTAGGACACACAACGGCAGGTAAAGCTACTTTAAATCCAAACTTACGATTATTTATAGGAGAAAATAATCACTTAGACTTAAATCCAACTACACGAGAAAATAGGGCGTTAATTTTTACAGATTCATTTATGCAATCTGAGTTAAGTCGGCTAGGATTAAATTCGGATTCAGGAAGAACATTAAAGCGTAAAATGCAACACTTTTTCCGAACAAGAACATGGATGATGGATTTTAGTGGATTGGATTTAGAAACTATGACAAAAGAAGACTTTTTTGAATTGTTTAGACAATCGTGGACATCAGAGATAAATTCAACAAATTACGAGTCTTCACCAGTAGCTTAGAATTAACATTTATAATAAAAGAACTTCATTTTTAAAATTTACAAATAGAGTTTCTAATGGAACATAATGATAAAGAGCAAAATAACGGAGTAAATAAAGCAAGCGCTAACAATAGTTCTTCTGGAGAAAGGGGATTTAAAGCACGTCCATATCAACTAAATACGAAAGATAGCGAAATTGCTATTAGTTCTGAAAGTAGTGCGGCAGAAAAAGATGCAAAACAACTAGGAAAAGGGAAAAATAAAAATGCTAATGTTACTCCTGATAAAACAATGCCGATTTCACCGGATTCAAAAAAGGCTATTGAAAATGGTGAAAGTTCAGGAATTCCTTTGTCGCAAAGTGTAAAAGAAAAATTAGGTTCTACAGGGGATGATGATTTAATCAATGTAAAGATTCATACCTCTTCAAAAGCAAATGAGCTCACATCAGAATTAAATGCAGAAGCGTTTACTTATGGAAACAATATTTACTTCGCAGCTGGAAAGTATAATCCAGAATCGGAGGAAGGGATGAATTTACTCCAACATGAATTAACTCATGTAAAACAGCAAAAAGGAAAACCTCCTCATGTTCAAAGACGTCTAAGTTTATCAACTCGTGAAGTTGTTCCACAAGTTAACCCCATGTATGTTTTAAGTGACGGTGGAGAAAGTGAAGCAGAATTTAGTCATGAACAATTTGGTCAAGCATTACTCTATATTAATAGGATGCTTCGAACTAGAACTCAAGAAAAGATAGATATGATGAGAGCCCATTATGAAATCACTCACTTAGGTCACAGTCACGATGCTCATTTCGGTCCAACAGGGGAGAGTACTTCATTTTGGAATGATCCTATTACCACAATTGCTGCCTTTTTAAGTGATGCACGTGGCGGAACAGATATACCATTAGATGCAATGATACCAGCTTATAATTGTATAAATAATAGTTTGCAAGCATATGCTTCTGGTAATTATGTTTCTTCATTTAACCATTTAATGGGTTGGGAGAGTGCATATCAACAAGGTGTAAATAGATGGAATTCCTATGTTCAAGCGTCCACTCAAGGAGCATCAGATAATGCTGAAAATCTACAAACAATTAGTGATGTCTCACTAAAGATTTCAATTGGTTATTTTTTAAGAGGATTAGATGGTTTTACTGGAGCAGCCACAACACAATTTGCAGTTTCTAGTATTCAAGAAGTTAGTCGTGAAGCAGGTGAATTACTAGAAAATGGAGACACGACTGTTGATGTAGGAGATGCTTTTTCTAGAATTGCAATTGCATCTATTACGGATGGAGTAGGGAGTTTAGCCGGTTCATTTGTGGTTAATGTTCTTAAAGGAATTCTTGGCTCTTTGTTAATGCGACATGGAGGAAGGCTCTTAATTCAAGCACTCCAACAAGAAGGTCATCAGATTTCTAGAGGCCAATTGTTGGCATTTTTAGATTCTGATGCATTTGATACTTTTGTCGGTGGAGTGAGCGGTGATTTTTTAACAACAGCATTTACTTCTGTTATTTCAGAATTTCGTTCTGCTAATTCAAGTGGAGATGATATAAACATGAATGCGATAAAAGACGCGCTTTTGGAACAGTTATGTTTATCATCATTCATAAATGGAATAGGTAGTCGAATCAACTAAATATAAAGCCTTTTTGATTCATATAATTTGACTTGATGAAAAGCTAAATTATACATAATTATAGCTAGATTTTAGACAAAAAAAAAGCTTTCTCTTTTTGCAAAGCCTTCTTTTCGAAAATGTATTGAAAGAAAATTTGAAAAAAAGTCATTTTTCTGTCACGTTTCTTAAACAAGAAGGATTATGTATATGTAAACGAGAGCTATGCTTAAAAAATTTCTTCTATTTCTTATAGCAATCATATTGTTTGAATCATGTTATAAAGATGATAATGTTACAACAAACAAGACGATTGTTGAGTATCCCGAAACCATAATTGAAAAGACTAATGTAACGGGGACAATCCTTCATTTAGATGGTAGTTTGCCAGATATAAGTGAAGTTGTATTCAATGGTCAAAAAGCAGAATCAGTTTCACCATATTTCAATTTTCAGGCAAAAGAAATAAATCGAAATTTTGAAGTTTTAAATATTGAATTTAATTCAGGACATATTCTTCATTATCCTTTATCTAATGTTGCAAATACAATTAATAAACACAAAATCGAAATCCCTAAAATCGAAAACGTTATTTCTCCTTTCGATAATAATTACACATACATTTTCGAATCAGGTATAGAATTAAATTTACCCATTAATTCATTTTATAAAAACTCAAATCAAATCGATGATCCACTTTTCTTTATTGAAGAATTAAATGGAACAAGCATTCCTGGTAATAATCAAGGAATTTCTAGTAATGAAGAATTAATTCTACTTGCTGATAGTGAAATTTTTTATTTGGGTTGGAATGATTATTCAATAGATTTAATTTTTGATCAAAAAGTTGAATTAAATAGTACTAAGAATTTATTTTATTTAGATCCTTTTAAAGGCGAGTGGAGTGAACATGAATTAAATGGTGCTTTTAAACCAGGATTTTATGCATTTGCCAATTCTGTCTTATCCAATATTTTAACAATTAATGTTAATCATGAAATCCCTTCTCAAGATATAAACCTTAAAATAATATCTGAATCGAATGTTTTTTCAAACTCCATACTAAGTCAGAGCGACCAAATTTCAATTATGGTCCCTAAGGAAGAGGATTTTGAAATAGTAGTTGAATTAGATAATATAGAATTAAGTAAAAGTGATCACTTTTCAACTAATTCTGATCGTATTGATTTAAATATAATTTCTGAAGAATATGAAACATTATTTGTTGATGTTTTACCTAGAAATTGTGATTCAGAATATGATCGTTACAATATCTTGGAAATTACTGGAACTAACTATCATGAATTCTATAATCTAACTGAAGAACCAATTGAAATTATCAAACCAGATTTATCAACTATATCCTGCAGATTAATACATAATGATAATGGGATTTCAACTTATCCTATTATCTATAATACAGAAGATGAAATTTATATGGGAAGACAATTTCTGTGTTCTGATGTTGAGGATGAATATTTATTCTTTTTAACTGAAGGGCATGCAAGAGTTTTAACTAATATTTCAACAACTTTTGATTCTCCTAATTTTATTGTAGAAGGTCAAAATGATACAGGAGATATTTTATTTAAACTGAATTTTGAAGCAACTGAAATTGGAGAATTAAATAAAGAAGAAATTAATGTGATTTTAGATGCTCCAAATTTAAGTTCAGGATATAGAATTAATTGTGGACAATCAGAAGAGGGGTGTGGATTTGAGAATTTCGAAATAAAAGTATTTAAATCTATAAATGATCAATTTGTAAAAGCAAAATTTGAAGGCGATTTTTGGATGGAATCATTCATGGATAATTCAGTTGGCTATAGACGACTAATTGGTGAATTTCAAATTAAACTTCCATAAGCCATCACTTTGAAAGATACTGACTTAATTAAATCATGTAAAAAGGGTGAACATAAAGCTTATGAACTATTAGTTCACAAGTATTCGCCAGTGTTATTTGCAATATGTAAAAGATATGTGAATGATGATGCTAAAGCTAAAGATGCTTTGCAAGAATGTTTTATAAGTGTATTTAAAGGAATAGATACATTTAAAAATGGGGGAAATTTTCAGGGATGGATTAAGAGAATTGCTGTTACTAGTTCTTTAAAACAACTAAGAAAGGAGAGAAAAAATGTGTTTTCATTTTCAAGTTTAAAAAATGATGATAGTACTTTTTTTAAAGAAGAACCAATAGCAATTGAAATATTAAAATTGGAAGAGGTGTTAAAAATTATAAATCAACTTCCAGACGATTATAGAATAGCTTTTAATTTATTCATAATTGAAGGATATAGTCATAATGAAATAGCGGTCATCGAGAATATAGCAGAAACGGTCAGCAGAACTAGAGTGAGAAGGGCAAGAATTAAAGTACAAGAATTATTATTAAAAAACGAAATGTATTATGAAATTACATCAGCACGAAAAGTGGATTAAAAGTAATATAGAAGGTTTAGAAAATTCTGTTGACAGCAATGCATTATGGGCTGACTTAAAAGAGTATGTACCTAAGAAAAAGAAATCAAGAAAAGGAATTGTTATCTTTTTTACTGGATTTGCTGTACTGTTTAGTGTTATTTTAATTTGCGTATTGAATCCTTCATTTGAACAAAAAGAGGGAAATTCAGAAATTAAAGTTATACACCAAAAAAATGAAATACAAAATATTGATTTTGCAAAAGTTAAAAGCCCAATTGTTAATAATGACCTTCCATTAAAAATTAATTCTATTGATAATAATAGCATCAAAAAATCAAGTAAACGAAGCGGTATAATTACAAATGAAAATACTTTGTCTGGACTGCAACTTGATCCAACAGATAATATAAATGAAAGTTTTATTCCAATAATTAAGAATGATGCTAAAAGCAAAATTAATTCAATGGATTTAGTTTCTTCTTCTTTTGGATCAATTGGAAGTACTGTAAATTCTTTATTAAGTGATTTTTCAAATCCTAATTCAAAGGATGGAATTCTTGAAAAAGAAAACTTTAATAATAGTTTTGAAAAAAACTCATCTATAAAATTTCACAATAAAGACATTAAAGAAACTATTATAAATGAACCAGCTAATTTAACCTTTTTAGAGTCTGCTCGTTTTTCTATGTTATCAAATGAACTCTTACTCAAAGAATTAGCATTAAATGATTTAATCAAAAGAAAAAAATCTAAAATATCTTTAGGCTTGATACAAGGGTTTAATTATAAAAATGATGTTTTTCAAAGTTCAAATGTAGAATACAATGAATTGTATAATAGTATTTCGACAGATCTAGTGGGGAACTTTTCATCTATATTTTTACAATATTCTTTTACTGACAAATGGTCATTATGGACGTCTCTAAATTTTAATCAATCGGTGACGAGATTAACCTATGAATTTGAAAAAAGAACGACAGAAACTACTCAAGGAATTAGACAATATGTTATAGGAACTGATAATTCGACAAGTGAATTCAGCGGTGAGATTATATCTCATAATATTATAAAAGCTAATGGAACTTGGCATGAATTTGAAAATAATATAGATAATAGTGTTGTTCTGCAGTATTCTTTATGGAACAAAAACCGTATTCAAGCTAAAATTGGTGCAGGTATTGATCTTTCTATTTATTCTAAATTAAGAGGATCTAGCTTAGATCATAACGCAGAGAATTATGTTATTAATTCCAATCAGACAATTAAATACAAGTCTTCGATTATAAATCCTATTTATTTATTCCAATTAGACTATCGTCTTACGCCTAAATATAGTATAGGAGTCATCGGCTTATTTACTACAAAAAATAGATATATTGATCATATATATAATTCCTCATTTCTAAAAAGAACAAGTTATAACATAGGCCTTAGTTGTAACTATATACTTTAATAAAATAATTAAAATGAAAAATAATTACATATTTTTATTATGCTTTTTCTTACTTTCTGCTAGCCTTCAGGGTCAGTTTATTAATTGTAACAATAGTGTTAATCTTTCTCTAGATTTTAATGGAGAAGGTATACTTACGCCCAATATGTTTCTTGAAGGGATCAACCCAGATGATTTAGATTCTATTTGGCTTGATATTGACTATGTAAATTGTGATAATATAGGTAGCCCTATAATAATTACAGTTTATGGGGAGCTTGATGGAACTTTAGATTCTTGCACGACAGAGTTAACTGTTGAAGATAAATTTGCCCCTATTGCTATTGTTGACGGAAATGGAATTCTAGTTGATGTTACTGGAGGCCCAGTTAATCTTGATCCTATGCTAATTGATGATGGCTCACATGATAATTGTGAAATTGTTTCTTATGTTTTAGAACCTAGTGTAATAGATTGCAATTCTCCTAATCCTACTTTAGTAACTCTTACTGTATTTGACCCTGGTGGGAATTCATCTTTTGCTGTTACTGAAGTAATTCCTGTAGGGGACTTTAATCAATATGGTTCGGCGATGGCATGTAATTTTATTGGTGACTTAAATGTAATAAATGGCCCTATTGAAATAGTTTTAGAAGATGTACTCGAGGCTGGACCAAGTGTTTGCTTAAGTAATTATTTTATGGAAATTGAAAATACTGATTCAAGTGGCCCAACTCCTTCTGATAATGTTTTCACAGAAAATCATGTGGGATATACGTATACGATTACAATTTATGATACATTTAGTTTTCAATCTTGTTGGTCAAGTGTTACAATAGTTGACGGTTCAGAAACATATGGATTTTGTGCTCAGGATTTTAATGGAAATGACTTAAGTGATGTATTTATAAATAATTACTCTACTGATGAAACAGGTTGTACAACTGTTTTAGTTAATGCTGGTAGTCTTGTAAAACCTGAGAAATTTGATGCCCCTTTAAAAGGCGTTGATATAATTGATGTTTTATTGATGAAAGCGTTTATTCTAGATGTAATTGACCTTGATGTTTATCAAAAATTTGCAAGTGATGTAAATGGAGATGGACAAGTTTCTGATGATGATATTATTTATCTATTTGAAATATTCTTAGGTCAATCTACTCTTGATCAGTCTTGGTATTTTCATAATTCCGATGTTCCATTAACAGGAAACGAAATACAATCAACTATTGATGAAACAATATTAATTGATGCTGACTTATTAAATTATAATTACACAGGAATTAAAATAGGAGATATTGATTTAAGCCATGATTTTAACTTTTCTTCCAATGAAAGTACATCTTTAACTGTAAAAGATATAGTATTGAATAAAGGTGAAACTCATATGTTTGATTTATCAATTAGTGAAGCAGCAGATATTTATTCATTTGAGATAAATATTTCAGAAGAAACGGAGGATTATAAGATTTTAAGCGTTTCAAGTAATATTCCTGGATTTGCATTTAATGTTGATACTGATATTTCTGAAGGTCAAATTAAAATAGATTGGATGGCTAGTGATGAAGCAATTCAAGCCTCTGGTGTTAATGTATTAAAAGATGAAGCAATCTTAACTTTTGAAATAGCTGCAAAAGAAAATAGTATTCTTAGTAATTCATTTGCTCTATCGGAACAAAAAGAAAGTAGAATCGTAAGTGATGGAATATTAAATAGTACTAGAAATATTGAAATCGAAATAGATGATAAAATTACGGTGCCTGTTTTTTCTATCGAACAAGTGAATTTCTCATTGACACCCAATCCTGCAAGTGATATTATTAATTTAGAAAGTGATGAAAATTTAAATGACTTAAAATATTATATCTATAATGTTGCTGGTGGAATCGTTCAGGAAGGAAACCTCCAGTCTACTTATGTTGATATTTCGAATATCGAAAATGGATTGTATTATATATATATCAAGAATGATATTATTTCTCATTCTCAAAAATTAATGATAATTAGATAGAGATCAATTATTTCCTGTGTTACAAAGCTTATTAGATTTTTTCTAGTAGGCTTTGTTTTTTTGGGTTAAACCCAAAATTCCCTAACGCATTTAATTTTTAGACAAGTCTAAAAATATTTTTACATTTGCCTAAAAATATTTTGAAGTGAATTTGAGCATTACAGAACAAGATTATTTAAAAGCAATTTTTTCTATTACAAGAATTGAAAACAGGTCTGCTAATACCAATGCTATTGCGGAGCTTTTAAATACTAAAGCTTCTTCTGTAACAGATATGATTAAAAAATTAGCCATCAAGAAGCTAGTAAACTATGAAAAATACAAACCTGTTCATCTCACTGCTATCGGTCAAAAAACAGCGACTTCACTTATCAGGAGTCATCGTTTGTGGGAAACATTTCTCGTTGAAAGACTTGAATACGATTGGTCTCAAGTTCACTCTATCGCAGAACAACTTGAACATATAGAAGATGATGAGCTGCTTGATAAACTTGACAACTATTTAGGTAACCCAAAATTTGATCCTCACGGCGATCCTATTCCTTCACCTGATGGCACATTTCCTCAACGAGATGAAATTTTATTATCTCATTTGAATGCTGGAGATTGTGGAAGAATTTGCTCCGTTCTTCAAGATGATGAAAGTTTTCTCGAAGCATTAAATGAAATGAATATTTCTATGGGAATAACCATTGAATTTGTCAAAAAAATCGAATTTGATCAATCGATTCAACTCATTGTCAATAATCAGAAAATCATTTTAAGTGAAAGCATGGCTGCAAATATCTCTATCCAAAAAATCTAATATGAAACACTTATTTACTTTCCTTATTTTATTGGTTTTGGGCGTAAGCTTACAAGCACAAGATAAAATCAAAATTATTTCTTCTGCCTCAATGTTTACCGACATGGCAAAAAATATTATGACAGAAGATTTCGAAATCTCTACAATTGTACCTGTAGGTGGTGATCCTCATAAATATAATGCACGACCTAGTGATGCGAATAGAGTGTCTAAAGCAGATGTTGTTCTTGTTAATGGATTGACTTTCGAAGGATGGATTACTGAACTTATTGAAAATTCAGGTACAAAAGCTGAAATAGTAACGTTGACTAATGGCATTACTCCTATTTCTTCTCTTGACTATGCAAATTCAAGCGATCCCCATGCATGGATGGATGTAAACATGGCAATTTCTTATATCGATAATATCAAGAATGCACTTTCCAAAATAAAGCCTGAAGCTAGTGAGCAAATAGAGAAAAATCATGCGGAATATAAAGCAGAATTAATTGCTTTGGATCAAGAAATAAAAACTAAAATTGAAAGCATCCCATTAGAAAAAAGAATCCTAATCACTTCACACGATGCCTTTCAATATTATGGGGCAAGATATGGAATTAGACTAGAGGCAATCATGGGGATTTCTACTGAAGCGGAAGCTCAGACAAGCGATATAACTCGTGTTTCCAAAGTTATTAAAGAAAGTAATGTTCCTTCTGTTTTTGTAGAATCTACCATTAACCCCAAAATGCTTAAACAAATTGCTAAAGACAACAAAGTTGAAATAGGTGGGGAGTTATTCGCAGATTCTCTTGATGATCCTGAAAAACCTGCTGGTACTTACATTGGAATGCTTCGATACAATACGAATACTATAGTAAAAGGCTTAATGCTAGAACCAAAAGAAAAGGAGGAAAAGGTTTCGAGCGATGATGATTTATTGAATCCTGCTAATATGCCGATAGGTTTAAAAATTGCATTTGGATTAGCAATGTTGGGAATCGTTTTAATGGTATTATTAAAAAGACGGAAAGCATGACCCCTTATCACTCCAATTCTCCTATTAATATAAAGGGACTCAGCGTATCTTATGATCGAAAGAGAGTTCTTACCAATATTTATTTGAAAGTTCCTGCAGGTTCAATAGTAGGAGTTATTGGCCCCAATGGGGCTGGAAAATCAACACTTTTTAAAGCAATATTGGGTTTGATTGATAATAATGTTGGCGACATTAAAGTGCATGGACAGGATATAGAAGAAGTTAGAAAGCGTGTTGCATATGTTCCACAGAAAGATGATGTGGACTGGACATTCCCAGCGACTGTAACAGATATCGTAAGGATGGGAAGATATCCACATAAAGGAATGTTTCAATCTTTGAATAAAAAGGATTTCGAAATTGCAGATCAAGCAATGAGTGATTTGTCGATATTGGATTTAAAAAATCGCCAAATAGGAGAGTTATCTGGCGGACAACAGCAAAGAGTTTTTATAGCTCGAGCCCTTGCGCAAGAAGCTGATTTATTTTTTCTTGATGAACCGTTTGTAGGTGTAGATATGTTAACAGAAGATAAGATTATTGAACTTCTCAAGCGATTACGCGAAGAGAATAAAACAACCTTAGTTGTGCATCACGATTTGTCAACAGTTGAAGAATATTTTGATCATGTGATTTTACTTAATCAACGTTTAGTTGCTTTTGGGAAAACAGAAGAAGTGTTTACTTCAGAAAATGTGAATAGGACTTATGGTGCTCAATTGAACATTCTTCATAAGTCATCTATTGAAAAGTGATTTTGGGCTTAAAGCCAAAAAAACCTATCCACCAACTGCCGCTTGCATCAATAAGGCACAGCCAATCGCTCCATAAGTTCCAAGAGCATATCCCACAACTGCCATCAAAACACCCACTGGTGCTAAAGCAATATCAAAAGCAGAAGCAACAACTGGTGCAGAAGCTGCTCCACCTATGTTCGCTTGACTTCCAACTGCAACAAAGAAAAATGGAGCTTTTATAAGATAGGCAACTCCTAAAAGAACTATAATATGAATTAACATCCATATAATACCTATGCCAAATAAAGGCAAGTTCTCTGCTAAAAAGATCTCTTTTAAATTCATTTTCATCCCTATTGTTGCAACTAGAATATAAATAAATACCGAACCCCAATTACTTGCACCAACGCCTTCTAATTTTCTTGCCTTTGTAAATGATAATATAACTCCTATCGTTGTTGCAAAAACAACAAGCCAGAAAAATCCACTAGTCAATGAACTAAGTCCTATTTTTAATAATGCCTCTTTATATTGTCTGAAAAATGGAGCGATAACATCAGCAAAAAGATGCGATATTCCTACTCCCCCGAATGCAATTGCAAATAATAAAAACATATGGTAGGATGTTGGCATTTTAGCCACACTCGCTCTATAATTTTTAACCGAATCTTTCAAAGAAGCAATAGAAGAATTATCTGCTTTTAAAACTTTGTCTATTTTATCACTTATCCTAGCTCCTGAAAGTAAAAATGCCATCCAAATGTTAGCAACTATTACATCAATAACAATCATTATTCCAAATAAATCATCTCCTACTTCAAATACTTCCTTCATTGCTGCTTGATTCGCTCCTCCGCCAATCCAACTTCCAGCAACTGTTGAAAGTCCTCTCCATAAATCATTAGGGTCAATTCCTAAGGCATCAGGGAATAAGCCTGTAAATACTAATAAAGCAATGGGTCCGCCTAAAATAATTCCTACTGTTGCAGCTAAAAACATGATGATTGCTTTTGGCCCAAGCCGATAAATACCTTTGAGATCAATACTTATACATAATAAAATAAGACTGGCTGGAAGTAAATATCGAGAAGCAACAAAATATAAATTGCTATCCTCTGAAACAATGCCAAGTGGCCATTTTAATAAGGCAGGAATTAAATAACACAATAAAAGAACTGGTACAACTTTATAAAATCCTTCAAATATCTTTTGTTTGCTTGTAAAAAATATTCCTCCAAGAATCATAGCAAGAATACCAAATAAAATAGCATCATTGTTTAGAATAATTTCTTTCATATTGTTTTAATTATTGGGCATTAAGGAGTGTTCGAGATAAATAATTGCGAAATATATAGCAAATTAAAGCTATTATTTTTCAAAGATGCAGATTTTTATTTTCTTTATAGCGATTATAGCAAAATGCTAAATCATAAGCCCTTAATTAGCAGCAAATTTTACTATGTGAACTTGAATTTTTAATATTATTCATTAAAAAAAATCAAGAAGATTGTAGTTTAAATAATGAAAAACTGGAAGTAAGGCACCATAAACAAAACATTTACGATGGATAGCTATAACTTACAACGAAAAATTTTTGAGATCATTGAAACAAGATCTCAAAGTGGTAAGGACTTAAAAGATGAGCTTGCTCAATTATTATCAATTAGTAAAGGAGCAATTTACAAACGTATCAATTCTACAACAGCCATTTCATTATCGGATTTAGCCATCCTAATGAAAACTTATAATATTAGTTTTGATCAACTTGTATTCCCTGATCAACAACAAGTGACTTTTCAGTTTCCACAACTTGAAAAGAAAATTGTCTCATTCTTTGAATACACTCATACGTTCAAAGCTGCTGTTGATAACTTTGCAAGTCTACCAAATGCACAGATCTATTATGCTACAAATGAACTTCCATTCTTCTACTATTTCCTAGATAAAAACTTAACCTATTTTAAGTTTTATATCTATGCAAAAACTGTATGGAGCTTAGAATCTTACAAAAATAGGAATTTAAGTCTCAGAGAGTTTTCAGAAGAATTTGGTGTAATGAATGTGTTGGAAGACTCATTAAAAACGTATTATGATGTACTTCCCAATATTGAATTTTGGAATGAAAATGTGCTGAATAATACCTTAAACCAAATTACATACTTTTTACATGCTGGTCACTTTGAATTGCCGGAGGAGGCTTTTATATTATGTGATAAATTAGCTGAAATTATGGACCATGTCGAGAAAATGGCTGAGCATGGCAAGAAATTTATGCTGAATCAAGAGCCGACAGAAAATTCACCAGAGTTTTCTATGTATTATAATGAGATATCTCATACGAACAATATGTTGTTAATAGAGAATGATCTTCAAAGTGCAATTTTTACTGCTTATGATAATCCAAATTATATTATAAGTACAGATAAAAGATTAGTGGATTATACTTTGAATTGGTTTAAGAGTATACAAAAGAGTTCATTGCCAATTTCCAAAGATGCTGAACGAACACGTAAATCAATGTTTAGGAAAATTCATAAGAAAATCAATTCTACTCGATCGGAAATTGAATCTATTTTAGCTGAATAAATAATAATTATAATGAAAGAATACTGGGGAATAGATTTAGGAGGGACTAAAATTGAATGTGCAGTAATTACCTATGAAAAGAATGAAAATACAAGTAATACATTTGAAGTTTTACACAGAGAAAGGATTCCTACTGAATCTTCAAAAGGTTATGATCATGTTATTAATCAAGTAAAAAAGCTTGTTGATAATGTAGAATTGAAAATGGGATATAGACCTGAGAATATGGGAATCGGTACTCCAGGGGCAATAGAACCTAAGACTGGTTTAATGAAGAACAGTAATTCTGTTTGTTTGAACGGCCAGCCATTTGAAAAGGATCTTGAAAAGATTTTGGGTATTCAGTTAAAGATGGTTAATGACGCTAATTGTTTTGCAATGGCAGAAGCTCAGTTAGGAATTGTTCAAGAATTAGGTTCTGGAATTGATAACGTGTTTGGAGTCATTATGGGAACTGGAGTAGGAGGTGGTATTATTATTAATGGACAGGCTTTAAATGGAAAGCACGGAATTGCAGGGGAATGGGGACATAACTTTTTAGATGAAAGTGGTGGAGATTGTTATTGTGGAAGAGTAGGTTGTACAGAAACGATAATTGCAGGACCATCATTAGAAAGATATTATGAAAGTATTTCTGGAGAAAAAAGACCTTTGAAGGAAATAGTAGAACGTCATAGAAACAATTCCGATCAATTTGCAAGCAAAACAATGGATAGACTTACGTCCAAATTTGGTGAAGGAATTGCCAAGATAATTAATGTACTTGATCCACAAGTTATAGTAATAGGTGGGGGAGTAGGAAATATTGATGAAATTTACACTGAGGGAGTGGAAAAAGCAAAGAAGCATGTATTTAATCCATTTATTGAAACTGCTTTTTTGAAACCAAAGTTAGGAGATAGTGCAGGTGTTTTCGGTGCAGCTTTATTATGGGCTTAACTTAATTTTCAAGTTTGGAATGAGATCGAATTTTTAATGCTACTAAATGCTGAAAGCAATGTGAGCATTAAATTTCAGCATATTTTCTTGCATGATTTAAATATTGATTCTAACCATACTTTGGAATTATTTCTACAGGCTAAACTAAAATTATTACACTATTTTAGTTAGGATTATGATAATTTTTTAGCGTTTAATCTTGAATTTTATTCCTTTGGGCGAAAGCCAAATTATCCTTAATAATTACTTATAATTATTTGATTACATAACTACATGAAGTTTACATATTATACATATTTATAATATTTAATTTATTGTTTTTCAGCATTTTTTTAAGATATTTTTTGGAATTATAAAACAATAGTTCCTATCTTGGCGCCACGAAACAGATAATTACTTACACACATACACTTTAAAAGGATCCCAAATCCTTGGCAGGTGTTTCCCAATACACAGTACCTTAAACCGATTTATTGATGGCTAGAAAAAAGACTAGGCAAAAGGGAAAGGTATCTCTACTATCCAAAATTTGGAAAGACGAGAGACTCCCGAAAATAGGAGGAATTCTTTGTTGGGGAACTGCGGTTTTCTTAAGTATTGCATTCTTATCCTACATATACACTTGGAAAGTGGACCAAGACAAAGTCTTGAAGTATTCTTGGAGAGTAATCTTTGAGGGTGACTTGACTGTGTCTAACTGGTTAGGAAGATTGGGTGCTGTTGTATCTAACTTCTTCATATACTGGGGTCTAGGAATTTCATCGATTGTATTCATACTTATTTTAGTTCGACTAGGATATGTGTTGATAAAAAAGAAATCGATATGGAATTTTGTCTTTTCTTCTATCAATTATATAATACTTGCATGCTTTGCAGCACTATTTTTTGAATTTATTTTTAACGAAAGTGAATTTGCGTGGGGAGGAAATTTCGGAGCTTCATCTTATGATTGGCTTAGTAGATTCCTAGGAACAATTGGCTTGCTTATATTATTAATTGGACTATCTGGAATTTTCATCGTATGGTATTTTAACCCTACGTTGGCAACTATAAAAAATATAAACCTCAAATCTCCTGAACTTGGAAATTGGAAATCAATGTTTTCATTTACCAATGCAGAAGATAGCGACATAACTGAAAACAAAGAAAAAGGTAGTCAAAAGTCTGATAAAGAAGGATGGGACGTAGTCTCTGAAAATTCTTCACTAGACAACTCCAATGAGGCTATTTCAAAAACCGAACCAGCTGACTTTAAGGAAAGTCCAATTAATCCAGGTGATAAACTTGAATTGGACTTTCCGGCAGCTACTTCTCCTACACCAAAAAAGAAAAAAGCTCCTATCAATAATAGTGAGGCTGAATTCGAAATCGATATCACAGGTGGTACTCAAGATGATAACTCTCTTAATCCTATTCAATCTCACCCGTTTGATCAACTAGAAAATAAAAATGATGATCTAAAACCGAAAAAACACTTCGGGCTAGACACTCCTTATGATCCTAGAGCAGATCTTCCAAATTACAAATTTCCAGATGTTGAGCTTCTAAACAGTTACGATGACTTGAAAATAGAGATTGATCACGAAGAATTAAAAGCTAAAAAAGATCAAATTGTTACTACCCTTGAACACTATAATATAAGGATAGAAAAAATACGGGCTACAATAGGACCAACAGTTACTTTGTACGAAATAGTCCCTGCTCCTGGTATAAAAATCAGTAAGATTAAAAATCTGGAAGACGATATAGCTCTTTCATTAGCTGCCCTTGGTATCAGAATTATTGCACCTATTCCTGGAAAAGGAACAATCGGTATCGAAGTACCAAATAAAAAACCACAGATTGTTTCTCTTAAAGAAGTAATCAAGTCACCAAAATATTCTGAAAGTAAAATGGATTTACCAATAGCTCTTGGTAAAACTATTTCAAACGAAGTTTTTGTAGCGGACTTAGCTAAAATGCCTCACTTGTTAATTGCTGGAGCAACAGGTCAAGGTAAGTCTGTTGGTATCAATACAATATTGATGTCACTACTTTACAAAAAACACCCTGCTGAATTAAAGCTTGTTTTAGTTGACCCTAAAAGAGTAGAGCTTCCAATTTATGATGACATAAGAAATCACTTTCTTGCGAAATTGCCCGATGAAGCTGAGGCGATTATAACAGATACAACGAAAGTAGTTCATACTGTAAATTCATTGTGTATAGAAATGGATAACAGATATAGTCTACTTCAAAAGGCAAGAGTTAGAAACTTAAAAGAGTACAATAAGAAATTTATTGATAGGAAATTGAATCCTAATGATGGACATAATTTCTTACCATATATCGTACTTATTATTGATGAGTTCGCAGATTTAATAATGACAGCAGGAAAAGAAATAGAATTACCAATTGGTCGATTAGCACAGTTAGCTAGAGCCGTAGGAATTCACTTAATCGTAGCTACACAAAGACCTTCAGTGAAAATTATTACAGGTCTTATTAAAGCAAATTTCCCAGCTAGATTAGCTTTTAAAGTAACTTCTAATATTGATTCGCGTACGATTCTTGATGGAAAAGGAGCAGAACAATTGATCGGTAGAGGAGATATGCTTTTAAGTATGGGTGGAAATATGATCAGACTTCAATGTGCTTTTGTCGATACTCCTGAAGTAGAAGATGTAATAGGCGATATAAGAGAACAACCATCTTATTCAGAACCATATATGCTACCGGAATTTAAAGGAGAAGACTCAGATGGTGGATCGGCAACTTTAAAATGGAGTGACTTAGACCCAATGTTTGAAGATGCTGCAAGATTGATTGTTGGGAATCAACAAGGATCAACATCAATGATTCAACGTAAATTATCTCTTGGATATAATAGAGCAGGAAGAATAATGGATCAAATGGAAGCACTAAATATAGTGGGACCGGCCAGAGGAAGTAAGCCAAGAGAAGTTTTATTCTTTAGTGATATGGAACTTGAGGCATTTATAAAGACAATGAAACCATAATATAAAACTACTGAGAAAAGAAATCCCTTAAACGGGTAATTTCACTAACATTAAAAATGTAGACCTATGATGATTAGTATTTTTCTGAGCATAATTGCAATAACATTTGCTCATGAATTTTTCTTCAAAGACCTATCTGATAAGATAGATTTTGATAAAAAAGAACAATAGTGGATCCTAACCAAAAGCAGTCCAACTATTTATTTTGACTCTATATAGATTTGTGAGAGGCGATCTCATAAACCGATTAACAATATGTTATCTATACTAGAGTGATAATTGAACGTGGAGGTCACCCCTGAGAAGGTGACCTCTTTTTTTATGTTGTAGTTTATTATTAAATTTTAATTTGGGCGATACCTACGGTCCGAGCTAAGCGTGGTTTCACTTTGTTCATCCCTCCCGATGGTCGGGATCACAGCAGAGCTGTGACCACTAATATCTCTATCGCGAAAAGAAGAAATAGTTTGAATTCTGTTAAAGGCTAAGTGCTACGCTTAAATAAGTAAAATTAGCAATACAAGTGGATTAAATGGACTTGATAAGTATAACTTGAATTCATGTGAAATTGTGCAAGATGGAGCAACAGAGTGTCATGATGTTTTAAGGGTTTAAGCATGCAAAGAAACCTTTGCAAGGTTATGGTATTCAATTAGTTGTGAAGTTAGTAGCACTTAAAATTAGAATGTTATATAGCATAATGAATCTAGGCGATTCTTAGGATAAAGATTTTTGATTAAGGATAAAAAAGTTGAAGGAAGTAGAGGAGTGGTTGATGTAAAGAAACCTCTGCAAGGTTCTGTTATTCAATTAGTTGTGAATTTAGTAGCACTTAAAATTTTATTGATCTGTAAAAGGATAAAGAACAAAAAACCCCCATTGTCAATTAAAAATTGACAATGGGGGTTTTTTATTCTTTGAATCTTTTGAATTAGCTCACATCATATTTATCATTAAAGCCCATTATATTTCTGAACGATAATTGCATACGATAAAATAACCAATACATAACTGGAACAACAATCAATGTTAGGAAAGTTGCAAATATCAAACCATAAATTACAGTTTTAGCCATCGTTCCCCAAAAAACAGCATTGTCTCCTCCTATGAAAAATTGAGGATCCGTATCACTTATTAATGTGAAAAAATTAATATTCAAACCTATAGCTAAGGGAATCAATCCTAGTACAGTTGTTATTGCTGTCAATAAAACAGGACGTAAACGGGTAGACCCCCCTTTTACTATTGCCTCTTTAATATCTTCTTTATCTAGTTGATTCATATGCACAAAACCTTTCGATTCTCTCTTCCTTTGAATGACCAAATTTGTATAATCTATTAATACAATAGCATTGTTAACAACAATTCCCGCTAGTGAAATTATTCCTACACCACTCATTACAATTATAAAATCCATCCCAGTAACAAGGTATCCTAATAGAACGCCTATTAACGAGAATAAAACTGATAATAGGATAATAATAGGAGATAAGATAGAATTAAACTGTGCAACAATAATTAAAAATATAGAGAATAAAGCAATTAATAAGGCCTTTGATAAAAACGCTATTTGCTCTTCTTGCTCCTCTTGTTGCCCGGTAAATTCATAGGTATATCCGTTCGGCATTTCAAAATCTTCTAATTCCGCTTTTAATTCTTCAACTACCTCATTTGGATTGTAATCAGCAAGTACATTACTTGTTATAGTAATTATCCTTTCTTGATCATTTCGATTTATTGAAGTATAAGTAGACTTATATTCTATATCAGCTACCGCATTTATTGGAATTTGCGCAATTCTTCCTGTTGCTGGATTTCTAAATGTAATTTTTTGATTCATTACATTTTCTACATTATTTCTATATTTTGGAGCAGCCCGCACATTAATAGGGTAGTCATCTTCTCCAATTTTTAGCTTTGAGACTTCTTTACCGAATATAGACGTTCTCAACGCATCAGAAATCGAATATGTACTTAATTCAAATCGTCTAGCCGAAGACCGATCAATATTTACTTCTATTTCTGGCTTACCTATTTTAACATCCGCTTTTAATTCTTCTACACCACTTACATCAGATCTATTCAAAAATGCAATAATGTCTTCTGAAATTTTTACTAGATTGTTAACATCATCACCTGCAATTTCAATATTAATAGGTTTTGCTTGTGGTGGTCCTGTTGCATTTTGATCAACAACAATCTGAACACCCGGAATCCCTCTCAAGGAAGAACGAATATCATTCATTGCATCAATTGAACTTAAATCGCCTCTTTTATCACTAGGTACAAACGTAACTGTTAACCTAGCAGATTGTGGCTGGGCACCAAAAGCTGGCCCTCCATTAGGGTCTGCTGTGTTTTCACCAATCTGAGTAAGAACAGCTTCAACAATCCCACCATATGGTTCAATTGCTTTGTTTACTCTTTTTTCTATTTCTCTTGATACCTCGTTAGTAGCAGTAATGTCTTTACCTATTGGCAATTCTATAAATGCATTTACATATAAAGGTTCTGTAGTAGGAAATAAATCTACTTTCGGAGGTTGTAAACTAATTAATACAAATACTGCAAATAAAGCAACGAATGTCCCTATAAAAATTAAAATCGGAGTTATACCTTTTAAAGCAATTCGTATAAATCGATCGTATACATTTTCCATCCATGGAACGACTTTGTTTTGAAAACCCAATGAAGCTGGTCTTAAAACAAAATAATTTAAAAGAGTTAGGAACGCTGAAAAACAAAATAAGTTTCTTATGGTCTCGCTACCTATAAACAATCCTGCAATTCCTATCAACAAAAATACTCCAGCTATGATAAATATCCTGTTCCTCTTTCTATTTCTTATCTTCTTGTTTTCTTGCTTCTCATCTACTTTCATAAACCGAGCACATAAAACAGGATTAATCACTAAGGCAATAAATAAAGAAGAAGTAAGAACAACTATTAATGTTATAGGAAGATATTTCATGAATCCTCCCATCAGTCCTGGCCAAAATGCTAATGGTATAAAAGCCGCTAATGTCGTGGCTGTTGAAGCTATAATAGGTAAAGCAACTTCTCCAGTACCATATTTTGCTGCATCATCTGCAGAAAATCCATTCTGCATATAACGATATATATTCTCTACCACAACTATCCCGTTATCAACCAACATACCCAATGCCAGAATCAATCCGAATAAAACAACCATATTTAGAGTGAACCCAAGAGTTGTCAATAAAAGAAAGCCCATTAACATTGATAAGGGTATTGCTACTCCTACAAATGTCGAATTCCTCAATCCCAAAAAGAATAATAAAACTAGTATTACCAAGATTATCCCTGAAATTATACTGTTCTCTAAGTTGTTTACGGAATCCCTAGTCTGTGTTGATTGATCATTGAAAATAGTAACCTCTATATCTTCTGGCAGATAATTTATCTCAGCATCTTTTACAACTTCTTTTATTTTATCAGATGCAGATAATAGATTTTCACCACTCCTCTTAATTACATCCAGCGAAACCACAGGCAAAGCATTCGCTCTCGCGATACTTGTCTGTTCTTCAAAATCTAAACGCACATCAGCTATGTCTCTTAAATAGATAGAATTTTGATTCTCACTTTTGATGATAATGTTTTCTATTTCTTTTGCACTATTGAATTCACCCACAACTCGCAATGAAGTTCTAAATTCATTCTTCAAAATCTCTCCTCCCGATAGAGTAACATTTTCCGACTTTATCGCATTCTCTATATCTCCAAAACTAACTTCCCTAGCTTGCATCTTAAGTAAATCAACATCAATCTTAACCTCTTTATCTTGAACCCCTTTTATATTTACTGCCGAAATTTCTTTGATATCTTCTAAATCTTCCTGAAGCCTATCCGCTAATATTTTAAGTTGTTCGTTAGAATATTCACCTGATAAATTCACCGTCATTATTGGAAGTTCAGATAAATTTATTTCAATTACTTCTGGATCACTTGTCAAGTCATTTGGAAGATCTGGTTTTGCTCGATCTACGGCATCTTTTACTTTTCTAGTCGCAACCTCTAACTCCATGTCCGAGTCAAATTCAGCAGTAATTATACTGAAATCTTGCATCGATTGTGATGTCACTTTCTTAAGTCCACTTATTGTACTTATCTCCTTCTCCAATGGACGAGTTATAAGACTTTCAATATCTTTTGCTGAGTTTCCAAAGTAGGGAGTATTTATAAATAATTGGGGAAAAGATACTTCCGGGAAAGATTCTTTTGGCATATTATTATATGCCGTCAGTCCAAACATTAAGATTATAGCTGTGATTAAGAAAACAGTTATCTTATTATCTACAGCTAAATTTGTTAACCCAAAGGTCTTTAAACCTACTTTTTTATCTTCGATTTGATTATTTTCTTTCATTATTCAGCTTCATTTGAAATTTGAATTAAATCTTCTTCTGCAAGACTTCTTGCTCCAGCATTAATTATTTTGTCTCCTGCACTAATTCCACTTGAAATCAAAATCTCTCCATCATAACTGTCTCCTGTTTCAACAATGTTTTTCTGGGCATAAGGCCCTTCTTCTCCCTCAGCTACAGTATATATAAAGGTATTCCCACTTACATCTTGTTGAACTAATTCTACCGGAACCATTAAGGCGTCGTCAATTGACTTGTCATTTACTTCTACTAGAATTAATAAGTTTGGTTTTAATGTTCCTCCGCGATTAGATAAATTAATTTCAATTTTGAATGTTCTATTGGCTGGATCAATTGAGCGACCAATCATTGTTATTCTTTCCATTCTCTCAGTACCCAATGCTGGGAATATTACTTTTACTCTCTGACCTTTCTTTACTGAACTAATCATGTTCTCTGGAACATCAACAATAGCTTTTACAGTACTGGTATTAATAACTGTTGCAATAGGAGTCCCAGGTCCTGTAGTTTCCCCACCTTGTAAATAAAGTTTATCCACATAACCACTCATAGGACTTGTGATATTAGCTTTAGATAAATTACTACTAATTGTAGCAAGTGATTTTTCCAACCTCTCTTTATTATTCTTAGCCTGCAAATATTGAATCTCAGATCCTATATTTTGGTCCCATAACTTTTGTTGCCTTTCGAAAACTGTAGTCGCCAATTCAAGAGATTTATCAATTTCTTCAATTTGCTTTTTCAAACTTTCCATGTCAACTGTACCTATCACTTGACCTTTTTTTACGTAATCCCCTTCATTAATTGAAAAACTTGTTATTCTTCCACCAACTTCTGATGAAATGTTAACAGCATCTGACGATTGAATGCTTCCTTGTAGTTCAGTGAAGCTTTGATATTTTTTGGGCTCAAGCCCAAAAGTTGTTACTGCCTTTCTCGTTTTTTCTTTTTCAGGTTCTAGCTCTGCGATACCTTCCTCTAGAGATTTGATTTTACTTTCTAGTTCTTTAAGCTCAGACTTCTTCTCAATCAATAACTTCTTTTTACCTTCTAAATCAGCTGGTACTTCTTCCGTGGGTGCTTGACATGCTATTAAAAACATGCTTGCTATTAGTATTAAAATATATTGTTTCATTTGTTGAAAATTTCTATTTGTTTTGTCTATTAATATTTGTTTTCTAAAATTTCACCTGTAGCAATATCAAGCGCAACTCTCGAATTAACAAGATCCAGTAATGCTTGGATATATTGTTGTTGTGTAAGATATAATTCTCTCTCAGCAGAATTTACCTCAAGTGAAGATCCTACTCCTTCTTTATATTTAATCTGAGTTACATCGTAAATGTCTTCCGCTAAACTTTGTCTTCTTTTAGTGGAAAAAACATTCTGCTTTGCATTTAAATATTGTTGATATGCATTGCTAATTTGTAAATCAACTCCATTTTCAAATGTTTGTTTTTGTATTTCTGTTCGCTCTATATCCAGTTTAATTTGTTGCTCTTTTATTCCTACACTCCCACCATTATATATAGGTACATTTAATTGTAAGCCTACAAGTGAAATAGGAAAGAATCCAGGTTCGTCCGATTCAAACAAATTATTTCTCTGTAATTGATATTGATAATTACCAAAACCTGCAAGTGTAGGATATCTTTGATTTCTAGTGGCTTTGAAGTTTATCTTATTTAGTTCTTGTCCTAGTAGAATGTTATCATATTCTGGTCTCTTATTATAATTAGTTTTTTCATCTAATGCTACTTCTTCAACCAAAACTTTATCAACAATATCATCTAGTGTTTGACTTATTGCAATCTCATTATTCAATGGATAGTTCATTTGAAACTTAAGAACATTCTTTGCTAAAGTTTGAAGTCTTTCTACAGCTTCTTTCTGTGATAAAAGATTATCATATGATAATTCTAAACGATCGACATCTAGCTTTTCAATAAATCCATTTTCATAAAGCGCCTTAGTTTCAAAAAGTGCTTTTTCTAAATTTTCTAAATTCCTGTCTAGAATTTCAATGTTATCATAACTCGCAACTAATCCTATATAAGCTTCAGTTATTCCTTGTATAATCTGGTAGTTAGTCTGTTCTATTGATTTCTTTGTTAACTTTCTATATAACTTTTGAGCTTGAATCCCTGTAAAAAATGATCCATCGAAAATTAATGTGCTAAATCCTAAACCTGCTGTAAAAGTGTTTTTTAAACCAAACTGTAATTCAGCGAACTCTCCCGGAGGACCACCAAAAAATTCTGCAGGTACAAATGAAGTAGGTATTTCTAGGAAATGTTGGTATTCTCCAGTTGCATTCACCTTTGGTAAACCTATAGCATAATACTCCTTAATGTCTAATTCTGCTTTTCGTAAGTCTAAATTATACAGTTTAATTTCGTTCCTGTTTTTCAATCCATAATCAATCGCTTCTTGAAGCGAAAAGATGTCTTGTGAAATTCCTTTGATTGAAAAAAGTAGCATTACAAAAAAAGCCAGTTGAATTTTCAATTTCATAAAATTTTAATTTTTAAAATGTACTGTTAAATCTTCCAATCTTTCCCATTCATCTTTGGAAATTATTCCATGTAAGTGGTATAGTAAATGTTGGAAAAATATTTCTGCTATTGGAAGATTAGTGTTTTTAGTTAGTTTGTCATCAATGACAGTTATCATTTTTGAAACAAATAACATACTTACTACTGTTTCATCAATGTTTTTTCGATAAATACCCTCTTTTTTCCCTTTAATCAAATTGTTAGTTACAATTTCCTCTACATATTTAATATGCATGTTTTCAACAATCTTCCAAGATTCCTTGTAATACTTTTTGAGATCATAAATAACAGTAGGGGATATTGACTGAAGTAATTTAATAGATTGTTTAAAGATTTGAATCATTTGTTGCAAAGCATCATATTCTTTGTTACTTAAAATATGTTGTATAGAATCATGATCACCCTTTATAAATTCATAAAGCGATTCATTAATTAACTCTTGTTTATTCTCTACATTCTGATACAATGTTTTTTTACTTATTCCTATCTCTCTAGAAATATCGTCCATGCTTACAGACTTGAGCCCATATTTCATGAATAACATTGTAGCAGTATCTATTAATCTCTTTTTCAATAGCAAAATTTATAAACACAAAACTCTAAAAACTATTTCATTGTTTAAAGTTTCCTGAGTTTTTTTATTTAATTTTTTAATATTATTTCTCCATTGAATTTCTTGTCTATATTTGTGATACGAATCTTAGAATAATAAACTTTATGAATTTCAAATTGCCAATATTAGTTGCGTTTTTAACCCTGTCTTCCATTTTATATTTTTCTTGTAATTCTGGTGGAAAAAATTCACCTTCCGAAGGTGAAGAGGTAACAAAATTATGGAAGCAAAATTGTGCTTTATGCCATGGTAATGATGGTCGTTTAGGTGTTAACGGAGCTAAGGATTTAAGACTATCTGAATTATCTTTAGGACCAAGAAAAGATATAATTACTAAAGGAAAAGGATTAATGGTTGGTTTTGAAAATACTCTATCTGCTGATCAAATTGAAGCTTTAGCAAAGTATACCTTTACATTTAAATAATAGGGTGGGGCCCCAAAAGCTAAATATACTTGCGTTTATGTCTGGCAGTTCGCTTGATGGAATGGATGTAGGCCTTATTGAAATTTCTAAAAGTCATAATACTTTCAATTATAAAATTCTTTTAGTAGAAACAATTCCCTATTCTTCTTTTTGGGCGAAAGCCCTAAAAGAAATATATACTTATACTGGTGAAAAATTAATAGAATATGATTTTGCTTATTCGGAATACTGCGGAAATATAATTAATGAGTTTTGCAAAAAGAATAACCTAGTAGCTAAATTGATTTCATTCCACGGACATACTATTTTTCATAATCCAGCTCAAAAATATACTTATGCTCTTGGTAACTTATCAACATTAAGTGCAATTACTGATAGTCAAGTTATAGGCAGATTTCGAGATACAGATATTTCCTTAGGAGGACAAGGTGCACCTTTAATGGGAATTGCAGATACACTACTTTTTTCTGAATATAGAATTAACTTAAATTTAGGTGGTATATGTAATATTAGTGTAAATCATGACTCTCCATTAGCATATGATATTTGCCCATGTAATCAATTGTTTAACTATGTGTATGAAGAATTAGGAATCGAGTATGATGATAAAGGCCATATGGCATCTTCGGGGACAATAAATACTGAATTACTTAAGTCATTAAACAATGATTCTTATTATAAACTTCCTCCTCCCAAATCGTTAGATAATAATTATATAAAAAATTATAGTATTCAAAAGCTGACTGTAGATATTTTGAGCCAAGATAAATTGAGAACAATTTCTGAATTTGTTTCAAATCAAATCTTTGATAATCTATCAAATCTTTTTAACAAGTCAATAATCAGTTCTAATGACACAGTTCTTATTTCAGGTGGTGGCGCTCATAATAAGTTCTTACTAGAAAATTTAAAAAACAAAATATCTACTATTGGGGTTAAATTGGAAAATATACCAAATGAATTAATCGATTATAAAGAGTTAGTATTAATGGCTTTACTTGCTTTTTTAAGAAAGAATAATGAATTCAATGTATTAAGCAAATTTACAGGCGCATACAAAGATTCTAAAAGTGGTGGAATTTATGGATAATACATTAAGAATTTCTATTTCTGGAGCGTCTGGGTTATTAGGCACTTTCCTTACAAAACATTTTGTGAGTAAAGGCTATGCTGTAAAGTGCCATCGAAATAAATCAGCAATTCCTATAGAGCTTGAAAATTATCAATTAGATTGGGTGACAGGAGATATAAGAGATCAATATGTTGTAAAAGAATTAATCAAAGATTGCGATTTATTTATACATAGTGCAGCAATGGTTAGCTTTGAAAAATCTGATGTTGAAAAAATGATGTCAGTAAATGTAGAAGGGACAAAAAGAGTAGTTGACAATTTAATAGGTACCGATATAAAGTTGATTCATATTAGTAGTATATCTGCTCTTGGAAGAATTGATCAAGGAAAAGAGATTTCGGAAAAGACAACTTATAATCATGAAGTAAAAAATTCGGCTTACGCCCAAAGTAAATATCTTTCTGAGCTGGAGGTACATCGAGGTATAGCTGAAGGCTTAAGTGCAATGCTTTTATTACCTTCAATTATACTAGGCAGGAATAATCATAATTCGTCCAGCTCCACTTTGTGGAGTCAAATATTAAAAATGCCAAAATTTGCTCCTGCTGGTGCAAATGGTTTTGTAGATGTTAGAGATGTAGTTAAAGCAACGAATCTTTGCATAAACAAATGGCAAAACGGGGAGAAATTTGTAATTAATGGACATAACTTAGAGTATATAGCACTATATGATAAAGTCGTGAAATTAAAAAAACTCAAAATAAAACCTTCCAAGATTTCACCAACATTTCTACTATGTATGTTACCATTTGTTAAGTTATTTTATTTCTTAACAAACACAAACAATAAGATATCTAAAGATACAATTTTGACTACAAGTAAATCTTATTCTTATTCTAATCAAAAATCAATTAAAGATTTACAATTAAAGTATTATTCTATCGATGATACGCTTAATGATTTTGTTTAATGCACTATTGCTCGTTCTAAGTGAATTGAATGGCAAAGGAAATATCCTTTTTAATGCTAAGTCATAAAGTAAAAAAATCTCATTTACACTTTAAAGATTAAATGTAAACTATCTGTCATTTAAAAAATGTGGGTATTAAAAATTAGCGTAGTCTAAGCTGTGGTTATTAAAACCAAACTTTGATAAAATGCCCACTTTGTTACCCACATATTTATACCCAGCTTTGATAAAATACCCACTTGTTACTCACACATTTATCCCCAACTTTGATAAAATACCCACTTGTTACTCACACATTTATCCCCAACTTTGATAAGATACCCACTTAGTTAGCCACATATGCGTACGATACTTCGATATAACATTCTTTGAATCCTTGTATTATTATATCATTTATAATTCATATCCAAAATCTAGGATTTGAAATTTGCTTATTCTATTTAAAATCTACTTTCTTTTTAAGAAACAACCAAAATATCTACCAATCTTAAACTTTAACATTTCTAATTCAAGCACTAAATTTGAAATAGAAGTCTAGTAATAAGTTGATAACATATATTTTTTTATTATATCACATTAATTAACATCTGTTAATATATTACGATTATTTGTAATATATATACATAGTATTCATATTTGTGACGGAATTAAGGGTATGATTCCTCATTTTTTAAATATAATCTATGTTTATTCCTTTCAAGAGTTTAAACACAAAACTGATATTTTTCAGTTTTGTTATTTGCGTATTATTATTTAGTGTATCTGAATCTAAAGCTCAACAAGCTATAACTTGTTATGCAGTTTCTGATTTAGGTAATCCTGATAATCTTTTTGAATATTCTAGTTCAACTGGTGTTTGGGTTAATGTAGGATCATCAGGTCTTTTTGGAATTGAAGCTATAGCTTTTAGACCAACTACGAATACGCTTTTTACAGCCAATCAAGATGATCTATATGAACTTTCATTAATAGATGGAAGTGCAACTATAGTAAATGCTGCTAATAATTTTGGTTCAGGAGATGGAAGCGAAGGATTAATCTCTTTAAATGATATTGATGGGATGACATATGATGCAGTTAATGATATTCTTTGGGCCTCCCATAGAAGAGGAAGTGCAGGCTTTAATGATGTTGTTTTTCAAATAGATCCTAACACTGGTTTAGTAATTCCTGATGCTTTCGGACTAAACATAGATTATTTAGCAGTTCCTGCTGTTTTTGATAGCATTACCCTTGATACAGTTTATGATATTGATGATATTGCTTTAGATCCAACTACTAATCAATTGTATCTTGTTCAAAATCAAGGTGGTAGTGGAGGAATGTTGACTATTCTTGATCCTAATACTGGCTTAGTGTCTATTGTTGGATCTTTTGGTGGGGTAGATGATATGGAAGGTTTAGCATTCGATGAAAGTGGACAATTATATGGTACAACTGGTAATAATGGGCCAGATCCAAACGATAGTAATAAACTTTTTGAGATTGATAAGTTAACAGGGAATGTTATTGAATTGGCCCCAGTTGATCCCACTAATACTGACGTAGATTTCGAATCTTGTGAGTGTTATGCGGCTCCTTTAGCAGAAATTACTGGTCAAATTTATCAAGACAATAACTGCGATGATATTCAAAATGTAGGAGAATCAGATATTTCAAATGTAATGGTTTCTTTAGTAAGTGATATTAATGATAATGGAACTTATGAGGATGGAATAGATGTAGTAATTGATCAAACTTTAACTGATGTTGATGGTGAATATAATTTCACAATACCTTCTCAAGGTCCACATTTAATAGTTTTTGAAGAAAACTCTCTTCCTTCTATATATTATATGAAACCTGATTCTGTAACTAGTTTTAATAATTTTGGGAATGATACGACTATCATCTCTTCTGCTTATCCAGGTTCATCAGTTTTAGGTAGATTGTATATTGATGAAAATGAAAATTCTCAATTTGATTTGGGAACTGATACTCCACTTGAACTAGTTGAGGTAACTTTAGAATACGAAAACGGAACAATTGTAATTGATGAGACCGATGCTAATGGACAATACTTTTTTATCGGTGTACCTCAAGGAGATAATATATTAAATGTAAATACAAGTGATTCGGATTTTCCTGAATATCTAACTCCTTTTTATGATACAGATGGCACTGCAACACCTCATTCAATAATAGTCAATATTGAACCTTGTGATGGAACGCAGAATCCAGAATTTGGATATGTAACCATGTTAGATGATTGTAACGGAGGCGATAATTTAATAATTGACTTTGAAAATAGACCCGATGGAACTCCTATTTTAGTAGGAGAGGTTATTTCAGATCAATACAGTTCTGAAGGAGTTACTATTTCATCACTTAACGCAGATGGGTCAATTAATACAACTAATCCTCTAGTAATATTCGATTCCTCTCAACCTTTATATGGAATAGGAAATGCTGGAGATCCATCAGATGGAGATTGTGATCTTGGAACTCCTAGTTTTAATTGTTCCAATAATTCTACTGATAATCTTGATGATTGTACTGGAGATTTTCCCGGTGAATCTTACGAAGGAGCTGGAACATCTAATTGTAACCCCCTTGGGAATGTATTAGTAATAGAAGAGCATTTTATAGATAATTTTGACAATGATTTGGGAACAGCAGGAAGTGATGGAAGAGATGATTCGCCAGATGATAACGATACAGGTGGAATAATAGAATTTAGTTTTGATTTTCCTTTTGATCTCAAAAAAATGGGATTTGTCGATGATGCCTCTGGTGACATGACACTAACTTTTATTGATGGAACCAGTCAAGTAATTAATATTGCCGCTGGTATGGACAATGATACTTCTTTGATAAATTTAGATTTTGAAAAAGTAACAAGTATTTCTTTTGACCAAGAAAGTTCTGGAGCTATTGCTTTCCTCGAATTATGTGATATCATACCAGGTTCTATTTCTAATCAGATATTTGAAGATGTAGATAATGATGGAATTTATACCCCAGGGACTGATAATCCTTTACCAGGAGTCGATGTAATTATAACCCTTCTAGATGGATCAATGGATACTGTAACTACTGATGTTGATGGAACATATATATTCAATGACTTAACTGAAGGAACATTTACAGTAGAAGTAGATCCTACAACTTTACCTACTGGAATTATTGGTTCTTCGGATCCTGATGGTGTAGGTACTTTAAACACTACTTCAGTAACTTTAGCAACTAATGGAGAAAATAATACAGATGTCGATTTTGGTTATTATTTCCCTGCAAGTTTAGGAGATATAGTATATATAGATGATAATGCAGATGGAATCCAAGATGCTGGCGAAA
>CAYOIL010000004.1:22280-38257 GCA_964403985.1 uncultured Saprospiraceae bacterium | reverse complement strand
TAGCTTTACAATTTGTTGCTGCATTACGAATAGCTTGTCGCCCATTTTTACCGTTTACAAGTGATCGACTTAGTGAATTACTTGGATTGCCTGAGATTGAAGAAAAAGATGAATTCCTTATTATGCAAGATAACCTAGCTGAAGGATTTCCTTTACTAGAAGCTGGTCATAAAATAGGACAAGCATTTCACCTTTTTTCAAGACTCGATGATAAAGCTATAGAAGGACAGTTAGAAAAGCTAAAAGAAATGTCTTTTGAAGATATGTCTAAGCCTGCTAAGAAAGCAAGTCCTAAAGTGTCTACTATTGGTTTTGATGACTTTACAAAACTTGATTTACGTACTGCCACAATATTATCAGCTGAGAAAATTAAGAAAGCAGATAAATTACTCAAATTAGAACTCGATTTAGGTAGCGAACAAAGAACTGTTGTGAGTGGTATTGCCGAGCATTATTCAACTGACGAAGTAATAGGGAAGCAAGTTAGTATGATTACCAACTTGGAACCAAGAAAAATACGTGGAGTCCTTTCTCAAGGAATGATTCTCATGGCTGAAGACGATGAAGGAAAGTTATGTTTTGTAAGTCCAGAAAAATCATGGGACAATGGATCACTTATCCGTTAAGTCAATAATAACACACAAGAGGTTTCCTCTACTTTTCAATATTCTAATTGGATTACTAGGTACTTATTTACTTTATACTTCATCACAAGTTCTATTAAACGAACCATTATGGGGCTATAGCCCAATGGCATTTTTCATGGGATGTTGGATGGTAATTTCGGTTGCTCTAAAATTTATTTTAGTTAAGTCTAAACATTTCAATTACTTTATTCTTTCCACGCTTTCTGGAGTTGTATTATACTTGGGTTTTCCAGATGTAAGCGCTACCCCACTTTTATTTCTAGGCTTTATTCCATTGCTTCATATTGTAGAAAAAGTAATAGAGAAAAAAGAAAAATCATGGGTGGCATTTCGTTATACTTATTCTGCATTTCTAGTGTGGAATATATTGACAACATTCTGGGTAACTAATACAAGTTTTGTCCCGAGTATAGTGGCTTTTACATTGAACAGTTTGTTCATGACAATACCTTTCATGTGCTATTTCGTGTTTCGAAAAAGATTCAAATTGCCCATAAGTTTAGTTGCTTTTGTAGCTTTTTGGGTGGCATGGGAAATGATACACTTGAGATGGGAAATAAGTTGGCCATGGCTTACTCTAGGTAATGCATTTAGCAGCAGAAGTCTATGGGTTCAATGGTATGAATATACTGGCCATCTTGGAGGGAGTGTATGGATATTAGCAATGAATGCCTTAATTTTCAAGGTAATAAACGGAGTAAGAACGGGTGGTAGAATCCAACCAGCGGCTTTATTTTACCCAGTGTTTTTAATAATGACTCCCATATTCGTTTCGTTTTTCGTGTTCTTCGGATATCAGGAAAAAGGAGATCCAGTAAACGTTTGTGTTGTACAACCAAATTATGAACCACATTACGAAAAATTTGCGGTTCCTGCTCGCGTACAGTTACAAGAATTTACAGAGTTAGTTCATGAAACTGCAACAGATACTACAGATTATATCATTTTCCCAGAAACTAGTTTTGGCTTAGTTGATATTGACAACTTGCAGTCAGATAGAAAGATCAATACATTGTACAATATGCTAGATTCATTCCCTAGAGCAAGTTTAGTTACTGGATTGGTTAGTTATAAGTTATATGCTGATAAGGAAAAAGGAATAGATAATCTGAGGGAAATATCAGAACGAGGAGGAATGAAGTATATGCAGATTCAGAATTCAGCGGTTGAAATGAGAGAAAGAGAAGGCGATTATGATGTGCATATAAAAGGCAAGTTAGTGCCGGGGGCTGAGATTTTTCCATATTCCAAGCTATTATTTTTCTTGGAGCCGATTGTAAAAAAAGCAGGAGGATCTACTGCGGGACATGCGCGGAGTAAAACCCCAGGTGTTTTAAATGAAGGGATTGCAAATGTAGGACCTTCGATTTGCTATGAAAGTATTTATGGCTATTGGATGCGAAAGTTTGTCCAGAATGGTGCAGATATCATATTTGTAGTAACGAATGATGGATGGTGGGATAATACACCGGGACATCGACAACATTTAGCCTATAGTATTTTGCGATCGATAGAATTACGTCGCTCGATAGCTAGGTCGGCGAATACGGGTGTGAGTTGTATTATTGATCAACATGGACGTGTATTCAAACCAATGGCTTATGGAACTAAAGGGGCTTTCAACGGTACACTTCAGGCTAACTCAGAACTCACGGTGTATGCGAGATATGGTGATATCTTAGGAAGAATAAGCTGGTTATTAAGCTTAGTCTTTTTTGCATTCATATTAAGACGTTCAGTGGTAGAAAAGAAGAAAAAGTTGGCTAAGGATCAAGGTGGTAAATAGTTAGAATTCTCTACAATTTCAAGTGTGGTTTTTCGTTTGTTCGATTCTTAGATTTTACTTACAATATAAGTAAAAGTTAAGAGTTTCTTAATGTGTAATCAAACACATAAAAACATATGACAAAGTACTTATCACTTATTATTCTTTCTGCATTATTCATTTCATCTTGCACGAATTCTTTTAATTTTTCTTCGGCTGATTCACTTTCACAAGCTAATGAACACTTAGAAGAGATTGCTCAGTACGCAAGCTTCAATTCAACAGATGGAGTCTACACTTTCACTTCTGAAGAAGAAGTTAATATTTTAATCGATCCCGAGTTCCTCTTACTAAATGGAGAACCAGTTTCAGGAGAAATCCAGATAAAATTCATTGAGATATTTGATAAAGGGACCATGCTAATTACTGATAAACATACAATGGGTTTAACAAGACAAGGAGACTTAGAGATCCTGAAATCAGCAGGTACATTTTTTATAGAATTAACAGCTAATGGAGAGCCTTTGGACTTAACTGAAGATGGAGTGTTGGAGTTTAGATATAAATCGAAATTTGAAGGCGATGTACTTCCAGAAATGGATTTATTCAAAAGTACAACAATAGAAGATAATTCGTTTTGGACAAGGACTAGTGTAGGGGACATGGGAGTTTACGAAGATCAGGAGAATTTAGAATATATATTCTATACAAACTTTACTAACTGGATCAATTGTGATTACTTCTTAGAAGATCTTCGTCCAATGACTGAAATAGAAGTGCTTGGACCTAGCAGTATGGAAGAAAATGGTAGGATTTATCTTTCATTTGATGGTTTAGAAACAGGACTTGCCAATAATTATGGAAAATTTCCTGTTGGTCAAGAAGTCCATATAATTGCTGTACAAGAGAAAAAAGGCAGGTACGATATCGCTATAAAATCAATCATTATAGAAGAAAATATGACGGTGACATTTGAAAAGAATGAATTTGAGAAAATTACAAAAGAAGAATTGATTTCCGAGATCAATGAATTGCCATAGAAAAACGGGTTTTTAGAGGTTGTATTTTTTAATTTACTTTTGGAAACGTTTGAGTACCATCCATTGACACTAAAACTCACACTTAATTCAAATTGATTTCGAAAGACTATTTGCCCAATAGATTATTTAAAAAGTACGCCTCTACCCATTTTTTGGGTTAAACCCAAAAATTTCCATACTACTTTACCTTATTCTCTTTTACATTCGGAACTCTAGCATATGGTTTTCTTTCAATCTTTGTAATGGAGTAATATGTGTCTAAACCTGCAACTGAAACAGAATCGGTATTTGAATAATTGATATGACCAGTTTCTTCAACTAAGTTATTTTCAACAATAACATGATCAATCGAACCAACTATAAATACGGTCCCATTCAATTTTATTTCATGTTGTTCCTCGAAATTCAAAGCTATTTTAATATGGCTTTTCTTTACAAATGGCGCTTTAAAGCCGGTGGAATATTCTTCTTCTAAACCCAAAGCATCAAACTCTGATATATTTTCAGGAAACTTTGCTGAAGTCAAGTGAGCTTCTTCCAAAAACTCTTTTCTTACCTGATTGATTGTGAATTGTTTTGAAGCCATTATGTTATCATAAGTATGCCTCTCTACAGTAAGTGGACGAAGAAGAAATCCCATTGCAGCTGGATTAGCACCAATATGACATACAGAATTGAAAATTGCTAAATTACTTATTCCGTCTTGTGAAACAGTTCCTATAAGATTCGCACCTTTCCCTCCAGAAAGTTGATTGATTAAATTGATTCGGACGTATTTATCAAGATTTTGTAAATCATCAATACTATATTTCATAAGATTTTTTAATCCTAACAAATTAGACTCTAAATTGATTAATCGAAATAAAGCAATAAAGAATCATAATTACATTTTCACTTACTCACTTTTATACACGCTAGGTAAGGATATTTTAAATACTACAACGACTATCCGAATGATTATGACAACCGAAATTGCTGCCATAGATGCATATGCATCAATAATAGGTAACTGAATAAATACGAAATAAGACAGTCCACCTAAGATACAGGCAGTTGCATATATCTCTTTTCTAAAAATTACAGGGATTTCGTTGCATAATATATCACGAATTACTCCACCGAAACTTGCCGTTATAGTACCTAATGCTACACACATCACTGGTATTAAACCAGCTTCAAGACCTTTTTCAACACCTATTACGGTGTATAATCCTATTCCTATGGTATCAAAAAGAAATAAGGATTTTCTAAAGTATCTTAGTTTATTCCGAAACAAGACAGCGAAAATAACTGTCAGAAAAATTGTAATGACATACGTTGAATCTGTTAACCAAGCTACAGGAGTATTTCCTATCAAAACATCTCTTAATGTTCCACCACCGACGGATGTTACAAAAGCTATAATAAACACACCAAATATATCAAGCTTTTTATTCATTGCCACAAGAACTCCAGATATTGCAAATGCAATTGTACCTAAAATATCAATAATCAGGAAAAACATGAATCTTCTTTAGCAGTGAATTATGAAAACACAAATGTACGTTTTAACTTAATTTTCGGATCTATATATTTTGGGTTAAACCCAAAATATTGTTTGTATAAAAAATCTATTTCTTGTACATTGCTGTATTAAACCAATATTAAACCTTTAGTTTTAAACCGAATTGTACTTTAAATTACTTTTTATTTGGGCTTAAGCCCAAAATTTCTAACATTTAAAATCATTAATAATACCTTACATTCAACTTAAGAATGGCTTCAGCTTTCGGACATGCTGCATTAGTGCTAGGTGCACACAAATTATTTCCTGACAAAGTAACAGGGACTAAAGTTATTATTTTAGGCATTGTATCAGCAGTGTTTCCTGATCTTGATGTTTTCTTTCATCATATTGTAGATTATTCTCATCCTACGTATGAATATTTAGAACATAGAGGAATTACGCATTCTATATTGTATGCTATTCTTTGGGCCGTCTTGATTACAGGGATTTTTCATTACAAGAAAAAACAAAAAATCCTATTCATTCTGTTTTATTTCCTTTGTACAATTTCTCACGGTGTGCTCGATGCATTTACCACAGGTGGAGATGGAATAGGTTTTTTGATGCCTTTCAGTACAGAAAGATTCTTTACACCTTATAAAGTGATACAAGTTTCACCAATAGGTATTTCAAGGTTCTTTTCAGAATGGGGAATTCGTGTATTGAAAAGCGAATTCTTTTATATAGGAATTCCTAGTATTCTGTTTTATATACTTGGATTAATTTTAAATAAACGGGTTTATAAAACCGAAACTTAACAGTTATTTCAATAGAGTAATAGTCCCACTATACGGAATAGTTCGACCATCAATGAATGATATTTCTGCTCGGTAAACATAGACACCTGGATCTAGAAGTTGTCCATTGAAAGAACCATCCCATCCTCCTACTCCTCCTGGATTAGGCAGCAAATTCAATTCTTCATACATTTTATTCCCCCATCTATCATAAACTTGAAGAACAAGGATTTCTTCAACACCAAAACCTGTAAATAATTGGAATTGATCGTTAATTCCATCAGAGTTTGGAGTGAAAGTATTAGGGAAATAAACTTTTCTTTCATCATCAATTCGGACAATTATTTCATCTTCAGTTATACATCCGTCTTCGTCAACAGCTATAACACTAAAGGTTCCATCACCAGTAGGGAAAATTTGAATTCTAGTACATTCAGGATCAATACAAATAAAATCAAAATCTCCCATCCACATAATAGTGTCGATATTGAAAGATTGATTTAATTGGACTTCTAAGAATGCTAGACTATCACCTAAACTAATTTCGATATCATCACCAAGTGATGCTAATAGTTCACTAGGTTGGCCAACTACAATAGTAGTATCATAAGCACAACCGTCAGAGTCAACTATATTAACATTGTATTCTCCTGCGAATACATTAACACAAGAATCCACAGGGAAAAGACTACTGTTGTTAATTTGAAATCTATATCCCATTCCACTTCCTCCAATTATATCACCTATTGTAATACATGTTTGATCACCGAAACAAATAATGTCTTGCGGAGAAGGAACATCTGCAAACACTGGTGGAGGAGAAAGTAAAGTGTGTGACGTTGTATCTGTACATCCTCGGCCATCAGTAACAGTTATTATATAAGTTCCGTTAGGAAGCATTGTTGCAGTAACATCATTACTCACACCGTCTGTCCAAGTATAATCAACAGGTCCAATATTTCCACCTGTATAATTTACAGTAATTTGTCCTTCACTATTTTCATTACAAGATGGATTTACTGTTTGAAATAAGTCAACCATCAAGACTAGTGTATCCGGTTGATCAATAAAAACACTATCCAACTTTAAACAATTGTTATCATCTGTAATTTCCACTACTTGCCATCCAGCACATAAATTAGATTCAATATCAGAATTATTACCAGATTCTTGCCATACATAGTCAAATCCTCCTGTTCCACCTGAAGAAACAATAGCTACCTCTCCATCACATACTCCAAAGCATGACGCATCATTTACTTGAGTTGAAGTCAAGTCTATTATTATTGGCTCAGGTTCTGTCAATTCAAAGTCTAAAGTATCTGCACATAAAGCATCAAAAACGATCACGCTATTCATCCCAGCAGTTAAAAGGAATGCTGTGTCCATTACAGCGTTTTGTAAATTATTTCCTTCTCCACTAGAAAAAATTGTACCGTAGGCTCCATTGTTTGATGGGCCTCCAGACATGATTACTTCTACAATTCCTGTAGAGTCACCTGCACAAGTAATTTCATCAATTATATTTATACTTATATCAATCGTTACTTGATCTTCTAGTTCAATGGATTGTTCTACAGAGCAAAGGTCTGAGTCAAAAACTGTCACATTATATGTACCGGCAGAAATAGAAGGTAAAACTTCTGTTATATTTCCTGGGGAATCTTCCCATGAATAGGTATAATTAGGAACTCCACCCTCGACAACTAATGAAATGGAACCATCTGACTCGCCATTACAACTTGGCAGTGAAAAGTTCGGAGTAACGAAGATAGTATCAGGAGCTTCAATCGTAACACTATCAACAGCTAAACATCCCATATCATCTGATACTGTTACAATATAAGTACCAGCACCTAAACCAGAAATTGTAGCATCCATATCAGCTATCGATCCATTTGGACCTTCCCATGAATAATCGAAATTTCCTTGACCTAGTACATCAACAGTAATTGCACCATCCATATCTCCTGCACAATTAATTGGTGTAACAAAAAAAGTATCTGGCATTAAACCTGCTCCTTGTTCTAATAGAGCAGAATCAACTTTCATACAACCATTATCATCTGTTACAGTGAAAATATAATTACCTGGAGGCAAATCTGTTCTCATAGATGAATTAATCGTGGCATCATCACTCCATTCAAAATCAAATGGACTAGTTCCTCCACCTGGGAATACGGTAATATCTCCAGTTATGTCTCCGCATTCAAAATCTATTATTGTAGGAGTTAAAATAGCATTTGGAGCATCTAATGTCACCATAGTGTCTAACTCACAACCATCACAATCTGTAATAGTAAGGAAATAGTCTCCTGATCCTTGAGGTTGAGTCACATCCATATTTCCTGTTGATGCTGATATTACGCCTGTATTCCAGTTAAAACTAAAATCCGTACATGTATTATTAGTTGTTCCAGCTTGTGTTGTAATCTCAACTTCATCATCTCCACAATCTATTGTTGGTATTATAAATTCAGCAGTAACTTCTTTTTTGAAAGCCATTTCGTATTCTACAGTAACAGTACAATTATTTTCGTCTCTTATTAATACTGCTCCAAGGCCAACTGGTATATCTACATTAGTTGATGTAATTACACTAAAATCTGATAAATTAGGATTATTCCATTGATAGTTATATCGATTTCCATTTATTGGTGTTCCCCCTGTTGCTATTGCTTGAACTATTCCATCATTTACTGCTTCACAAGTTGCTGTATCAATAATATTAAATTGAACTTCAATAGGATCTACCCCAATTGCAAATGATTTCTCAACCTCACATCCAAAACTATCTTCTATTGTCGCAGAATAAATTCCTTCTTGTAGATTTTTAATACTATCAGCTAATTGAGTTCCATCACTCCAGGATATTTTATAGTCAGGTGTTCCACCGAAAATATCTAAAATTTTAATTTTACCATTTGGAAAACCATAACATAAAGGATCAGTTTCTTCAAATGTAAAGTCAAGCGGAGCTTGATCAGTTACTTCAATTGTCACTTCACTTGAAGTTCCATCGTTGTCTACCACAGTTATTGTACATAAACCTGAAACTAAATCAGGAATAGTAACTTCAGTAAGTGAACTATTAATATTTCCACCTGCAAAACAGGTGCTTGTATAACTATATGGAGCTGTTCCTCCTGCAACGTAAAAAGTTATCGAACCATCATTTGTTCCATTCGCCGAACAAGCTGATGCAAATACAGTAGGATTCGGACTCTCTTCTACACATAATTCGGTACCAATATGTTCAAAGGCATATTGCTCTCCATATCCATCTGGGCCAGGACCACTTATTGAAATGGAGGTCGGGCTATTATCTATGAATAATGGGGAACAATCACCAGGATCACCAATTACCGTAAAACAAACTTCAAAGAAAATAAAACCATCAGATTGCGTAAGTCCCATGGCACTTTGCTGAAACCAAGAAAAAAGTAATAAACCTTCATCTGTTAGAATATCAACAAAACTATTAATACTTAAACTTTCAATATTGGGAGTTATAACAGTGGAAAATGCTAAAACATCAGGGTCGAAATTAATTGTCCAACTTGTAAACGAGATACTATCAAATCCACTCACAACATAATCTACACAAATGAATTCTCCTGGATCATAAGGACCGGGATTTTGTGGGACTGCTTCTATAGTAAGAGTTTTTAAATTACTTTGAACAACTACATCTTTAGCTGCTCCGCAACTTACATCATCTTGAACTAGAATGGTATAATCACCTTCAATATCAGTTGTAAAAGTTACTTGATCACCATGCATAAAAGGACCACCTATAATTTCTGCTTGATTGTTGAAGTTTCCACTTCGAACAACTGCAACAGTTGAATAATTCGAGCCATTGTATTCTGAAAAACCACCTTCTATATTAAATGTTCCAGTAAATACTCCATCTATTTCATCAACTATACAGTTTGTAATTTTTATTTCATTCAAATAAACAACAGGGAAAGCCTCCGCTACATTTACATTTACACAATTTCCAGGTTCTTCTTCATTATTATAAAAATTATCAAAAGTCATAGGAGCAAAATACAGTTGTACTGGATCTCCTCCATTGAAAAATTCTGGAATGGTTTGTCCTCCTAGTTGATCGGAATTCTGAAATAAAGCTGTACCATCTATTTCGTCTGTATAAACCCAAAAATCAGGAATGTCGGGATCATTTCCTGTATCAGGATTGGGTGTATCTAGAGCACATGGATCTGCTTCGATCGCACCTAAAGTATTACCTGTAATATTTCCAGGGCCTGGATCACAACTATAAAATGCATAACCGATTCCAGCAGGTGTACCTGGTACAGGATCACCCGTGAGGTCCGCATTAGAATTTAGAATTGTAAATCTATCTTGATAACACAAGAACATTGGTCCGCCAAGTTGAATTCCTGTAGATTGAGCAACAACTTCTCCAAGAGAAACATTCCCTGCAAATTGATCGGCACAAGTTAATTTAAAATCACTCTCCATTTTACTATCATAGCTCGCTGTCTCCACTTGTTGAGCAGCTAAGAATGTAGAACTTATACACACTAAAAGTAAAATGAATTTTATCTGTCTTATCATGTTTTCTTTTCTCTCTGAGAGCCCCTTTTTAAAAGCCAATTCTTGTATTTTTTTTCGAGTCTTGTTGTTAAAATCAGACTCAATCCGCAAATATATTATAAAATAATATATATAAGGACAACTTCATAAGATTAACACTATACTACAATGTAAATTTACTACTCTTTATTGTCCTTTACTATTGATACTGAAAAGAGTTTATTCGATGCTTAGACTTTAATAAATTTTCGACCCGAGGACGACAGAATCTATATGCGTCTTTCCGTAGTAATATGATAGTTGGGCCAGATCATCTATTGGCTTAGTAATAATCAAGTGTGCTTTTTTACCTATCGCAATACTTCCATACTCTTTTTCGCTTTCTAATGCACAAGCTCCATTTATGGTTATTCCATTAAATGCTTCTTCAGGAGACAACTTCATTTTTATACAAGCTAAAGACATAAGAAGCTCCATATTTCCAGATGGTGTTGACCCGGGGTTATAGTCACTGGCTATACATACTCCGAGACCTTGATCAATCATCTTTCGAGCAGGAGCATAATCGATGTTTAAATAAAATGATGTACCTGGCAGTACTACAGGAATCGTGTTATGTTCTAATAAAACATCAATTTCTTCTTGTCCCATTGCTTCCAGGTGATCGCATGACAATGCATTCATTTCGCAGGCTAACTGAACTCCTCCACTTCTAGCTAATTCATTTGCATGTATTTTGGGTCGGAGCCCAAAGGATTTTGCTTTTTCTAGAATAATTCTGCTTTCCTCAACTGTAAAAAATCCTTTATCACAGAAAACATCACAATAATCTGCTAAATTTTCATCTGCAATTGTAGGAAGCATGACATTGCAAATTTCATCAATGTATTTGTTTCTTTCGTTTTTATACCAATGCGGAATAGCATGGGCTCCTAGAAAAGTAGACTTAATTGTGATAGGATATTTATCGTTCAACTTTCTAGCGATTCGAAGCATTGTTAATTCGCTTTTGGGCGAAAGCCCGTATCCACTTTTTATTTCAAGTAAAATTGTTCCACTTTTTATTAATTCTTCTACTCTTTCAGCCGCTTGATCATATAATAGCTGCTCATCCATTTCTCGGAGTTTAGCCGCAGAGTTCAAAATTCCTCCTCCAGCTTCGGCAATCTCTTCATAAGATTTACCTTTAATTCTCATTCTATATTCTCCATGTCGCGAAGCGGCAAATATGATATGAGTATGAGAATCGCACCACCCCGGCAAAACTGATTTATTAGTACAGTCAATGATTTTATCGACATTCCCTATCATATCTTTCATTGAACCAAAGTCTACTATTTTATCATCTTCAATATCAATAAAAGCCTTATTCAATGTATGTACAACGTCAAGATCCTTCCCCTTTTTTAAAAGAGAAGGACCTTGTTGAATACCATAAATGGTATTAATATTTTCTAGTCTTATTCGCATATTTTCAAAATATGCTCAATGTTACTTTACTAAACCGGAAATACCAAACTCAGATTTAAGAATATTTACATAATCTTCAGCTAAACCAGGATCTGAAAACTCACCAATCATAACTTTATAAACGATTTTCCCATCGTGATAGTCGTTTAATACAATTATTGGTTCTGCAAAAGTCTCCTTTAACTCATTAACATATTTAAATGTTTTTTTGAAATCACTGTATAAACCAACCTGAACTCTGTATTTATCTTGCTTAGGATAAACAAAATTGTCATCTCGAGCTGGTTTAACATCTTTTTGAGAAGGAGAAGAATTAAGCTTTTTAGTCTTAGGGCGGCTTGTATTCCCATTATTATGATTATCTAGAATTTCATGCAACTTTCTAGGAGAAAGGGTTTCTTCAATTCTATCAATAAGATCACCATTAGCATTGAAAATAAGAATAGTAGGTAAATATCTTACTTTATATTCCTGCTTTAAACTAAAGCCTTCAAATTCATCAATATTGACTTTTAATGAAACATAATTTTCATTTAGCATTGAAAAAACTTTTCTATCGCTAAAACTTGTTTCTTCCATCCATTTACAAGGAGCACACCAATCGGCATAAAAATCAACAAAAAATAATTTCCCTTCCTTTTTCGCTTTCTTTTGAGCGTCAACCATTGATCCTTTATAAAAGTCAATGTTACTTGGAGTTGTGTTTGCTTTTAAGTTTGATCCTACAGCTAAAAAAGCTATCAGGATAAAACAGGTGATAAATCTGTTCATGATTCTCAGTTTTTAGTATTAAATAAACTATAGTTGGTTAATCTATAAGTTTGTAATACTGATTAACTTGCAAAAGCTATACCAACTGTGCCAAAATCAAACAGTAACAAATAAGTGAAATTTCATATGTAATTTTTTGCTAATGTATTTCTAACTAACTAATAATAAGTAACAATTAATTATTGCTTAATATATTTTTTCAAAAAAAAATAAAATTTCTTTCACAAAGTTCAAAAAGTTGAATTAGTACAAGGTAAAAAAGAATTTTGGGCTTAAAGCCCAAAATAATTTAATACCTTCGCCGATATTATAAGAAGAGATTACAGCAAATAAATATGTCAAAAATCAAAGCGATAATAAAAGGCGTTCAAGGTGCACTTCCTGATTATATTCTTACGAATAAGGAACTAGAAACGATGGTTGATACTAATGATGAGTGGATAACTTCTAGAACTGGAATCAAGGAACGAAGAATTCTAAAAGATAAAGAAAAGGCGGCCTCTGATTTAGCAGCTGAAGCTGTAGAAAAGCTTTTAGAAAAAACCGGAACTCCCAAAGATGAAATAGAAATGGTGATTGTTGCAAGTGTAACAGGTGACCATACTTTTCCCGATACTGCAAACATTACTTGTGACAAAGTAGGATTGACCAATGCATTTGGATTTGATTTGTTGGCAGCATGTTCAGGATTTTTATTTGCGCTTACTACAGGAGCCCAGTATATAGAATCTGGTAGATTAAAAAAAGTAATAGTTGTGGGTGTTGATATAATGAGTAGTATTATAGATTACACAGACCGTGCGACTTGTATTATTTTTGGAGATGGTTGCGGTGCAGTCCTATTAGAAGGTGGAGAGGAACACGGTTTAATTGATAGTGTGTTCAAAGGTGATGGTTCAGGAAAGCAATTTTTGCAAAGAAAAGCGGGAGGATCATATTTACCTTTTTCGAAAGAAGTATTAGAAGAAGGAAGTCATTATGTATATCAAGAAGGAAGAACTGTATTTAAACATGCCGTAAAAGGTATGTCTGGTGCAGTTGCTGAATTAATGAAAAGAAACAACTTAAGTAATGATGATATAAAATGGGTAGTTCCCCATCAAGCGAATATTCGTATTATACAAAGCGTCGCTTCTCAACTTGATTTCCCTATGGACCGTGTGATGTTGAATATTGAGAAATATGGAAATACAACATCAGGGACACTACCTTTATGTCTTTGGGATTATGAAAAGCAATTAAAAAAAGGAGACAAGATAATTTTAACTGCATTCGGAGGTGGATTTACATGGGGTGCAACATTAATTGAATGGGGGTATAACTCTTAATTAAGTGAATATTCTAAATTATTGCTTTTGTTAAGAAGGTAAAATGAAGTTATATTTGCAGCAAATTTTAAAAAATGGCAAGTACAAGTGATATTAAAAATGGATTATGCATGAAGTATAACCATGATATATATACTGTAGTAGAGTTTTTACATGTAAAACCTGGTAAAGGTCCAGCTTTTGTAAGGACAAAATTAAAATCTTTAACAAATGGGAAAGTAGTAGATAATACTTTTCCTGCGGGACATAAAATAGAAACAGTTCGTGTAGAAAGAAGAAAATATCAGTATTTGTATAAAGATGATATGGGATATCATTTTATGGATACTGATACTTATGCACAGGTTTTTTTACAAGAAAAAATACTAGACAAGCCGCAGTTAATGAAAGAAGGATCTATTATTGAGATATTATTCAATACGGAAGATGATTCGCCCTTAACCGCAGAAATGGCACAATATATAGTATTAGAAATCACTTATACCGAACCTGGTGTTAAAGGTGATACAGCAACTAATGCAACTAAACCAGCAACAGTGGAAACTGGAGCAGAAATAAGAGTTCCTTTATTTATTAATCAAGGAGACTTAGTAAAAATCGACACTCGAACTGCATCTTATGTAGAACGAGCTAAAAAATAAGATATGACTTTTAAAGAAATTCAAGAGTTAATCAAATTAGTTAATAAAACTAATTTGTCGGAACTGAAATTAAAGGATGGTAATTTTGAAATACAAATTCGTTCTAAAGAATACATTAAAAATAAGGCAGGAGTATCAGATTCTCCACAGATTATTTCAGTAGCCCCTTCAGTACAAAGCCCTCAAACTCCAGTATTGCAAGCAGCTCCAGCAGGTGAAGCTTTGCCTACCGAAAGTAAAGCTACTTCGGATGAATCAAGCAATGCAAATTTGCTAGAGGTTAAATCTCCAATTGTAGGAACATTTTACCGTTCTTCATCACCTGACAAACCAGCATTTGTAAAAGTAGGTGACACAATAGAAGCCGGAGATGTGGTTTGTATAGTAGAAGCAATGAAGCTATTCAATGAAATAGAGTCTGAGATTTCAGGTAAAATCGTTAAAGTATTGGTAGAAGATGCTTCACCAGTAGAATATGACCAACCACTATTTTTAGTAGAACCAGCGTAGTTTCATACGCTTAAACATAACAATATGTTTAATAAAATTCTAATTGCCAACAGGGGAGAAATTGCCTTGAGGATTATACGTACATGTAAAGAAATGGGTATTCTAACAGTTGCAGTTTATAGTACTGCGGACAAAGATAGTCTACATGTAAGGTTTGCTGATGAAGCAGTATGCATAGGACCACCTAGCAGTGCTGATTCGTACTTAAGCATACCAAAAATAATGGCTGCGGTAGAAATTACAAATGCTGATGCTGTTCATCCAGGATATGGGTTCTTGTCAGAGAATGCTGATTTTGCTGAGGTGTGTAAAGAATATAACGTAAAGTTTATAGGACCATCTCCAGAGATGATTCGTAAGATGGGTGATAAAATCACTGCAAAAGATACAATGATCACAGCTGAAGTTCCAGTTGTTCCAGGGTCAGGTGGACTATTAAAAAATGCTGAGCATGGATTAGAAGTTGCTAAGGAAATTGGCTATCCTGTTATGCTAAAAGCAACAGCTGGTGGTGGAGGAAAGGGAATGCGTATCGTTTGGAAACCGGAAGAATTAGCTGAGAATTTTGAAAAAGCTCAAAAAGAAGCTGCTGTTTCATTTTCAAATGATGGAATATATGTTGAAAAATTCATTGAAGAACCAAGACATATTGAAATTCAAGTAATAGGAGATCAACACGGAAATGTAATTCACTTGAGTGAACGTGATTGTTCTATCCAAAGAAGACATCAAAAGTTAGTTGAAGAATGTCCGTCACCCTTTATGACAGATGAGTTAAGAGAAGAGATGGGAAATGCAGCGATAAGAGCTGGGAAAGCAATTAACTATGAAGGAGTAGGAACAGTAGAATTTTTGGTAGATAAATATCGAAAGTTTTATTTCATGGAAATGAACACAAGAATACAAGTTGAACATTGTGTTACAGAAGAGGTAATAGATCATGATTTGATCAAAGA
>CAYOIL010000004.1:713-22270 GCA_964403985.1 uncultured Saprospiraceae bacterium | reverse complement strand
GATCAAAGAACAGATTAAAGTTGCTGCCGGTCATAAGATCACAAATGAGAACTACTACCCTACCATGCATGCGATAGAATGCAGAATTAATGCCGAAGATATTTACAATGATTTCAGGCCTTCACCAGGGAATATATCTTCTTTTCATTCTCCTAAGGGTCATGGAGTAAGAGTAGACACTCATGCTTATGCAGGTTACACTGTTCCGCCTTATTATGATTCAATGATTGCAAAGCTTATATGCAGAGCAAGAACTCGAGAAGAATGCATTTTAAAAATGGAACGAGCACTCGATGAGTTCATAATTGAAGGGATAAAAACAACCGTACCTTTTCATCAAAAATTAATGCAAGATGAAGGTTTTAAATCAGGTGATTTTAACACAGGATTTATAAACGACTTTGACTTTGGAGAAGAAGGTAAGTAAAAAGTACAAAAAAACAATATTGAAGTGTTTCAACTAAAAGTTGAAGCACTTTTTTTTTAATTCGTTTGATTCAGACAAAAATAAGTCTAGTTCATCTGAATTGAATTAAAAGTGTGACCTTTGCCTTCCTATTCAAATATGAAGAGACTAAAAAATTTATTCAGCTATGTTTCGAAGTATAGATCTAAGGTCTATGCTACTATTATTGCACATATACTGTCTGCTATTTTCACAGTAATAAGTTTACCCTTAATTATTCCCTTTTTTAATATTCTTTTTGAAACGGAAAATGAACCTGTTGCAAAACCAGCTTCAGTATGGCAAATTGATCAATTTCTTCAATTTCAATTTTCAGAATTAATTACTAATTACAGTAGACAAAAGGCTTTGCTGATTGTATGTATAGTTATAATTATAACTTTCTTTTTCAAAAATCTTTTTAGGTACTTAGCTAGCTATTTTATTACACCAGTGAGAAACAGTATAGTTGCCGATATGAGGGACAGACTATTCAATAAATATTTGAGTTTACCAATGAATTTTTATAGTGAAGAAAGAAAAGGAAACTTAATTACAAGGATGAGTACTGATATCACTGAAATAGAACATAGTATTTTGAATGTTTTAGAAGGAGCTTTTAAAGCTCCATTCATTTTAATAGGCTGTCTATTTTTTATGTTTTATATCAGTGTGAAGTTAACACTGTTTGTTTTTGTACTTCTTGTCGTTGTCGTTTTTATTATTGGTACTATTTCTCGTTCTTTAAGAAGAGAAAGTGGCCAAGCACAATCTTCGGTCTCCAATATTATTTCTCTTTTAGAAGAAAGTCTAGGTGGAATAAAAATAATTAAGGCATTTCAAGCCGAATCTTTTCAAGAAAAAAGGTTTTCAAATGAGAATAGACGATATAAAACTATTTTAACTCGAATCATTAGAAGACGAGATTTATCATCACCATTGAGCGAATTTCTAGGGGTTACAATTGTAGCAGTTCTACTTTTTTACGGATCCCAACTTGTTTTCACAGATCAACTTAAAGCTGAAACTTTCTTTGCTTTTATATTTGCTTTTTATAGTATAATTGAACCAGCCAAGCTGTTGTCTAATGCGTATTATAATGTCCAAAAAGGAATGGCATCGGTAGATCGAATTGAGGAAATGCACCATATTGAAAATGAAATTGAAAATTCTCAAGGAACATCTGAATTAAATGACTTGCAAAAAGAAATTGTGTTTGAAGATGTCGATTTCATTTATCCAGGATCAGACAATAAAGTTTTAGAGAAGATTTCTATTAGGATTCCTGCGCAGCAAATTACTGCTTTGGTAGGTTTATCTGGAGCAGGTAAAACAAGTTTAGTTGACCTTATTCCAAGGTTTTATGATACTAGCAAAGGTGCTATTTATTTCGATGGAAAAAATATAAAGGAATTCAGTTTGAAAGGTTTGAGAAAAAGCATCGGTCTTGTTTCTCAAGAAGCTGTTTTATTCAATGACACCATACGTAATAATTTAGTATTTGGTATAGAGAATCTTGCTGAGAAAGATATCATTGAAGCTGCTAAGTTAGCTAATGCATGGGATTTTATTCAAGCGACTGAACATGGGCTGGATACGATTATAGGAGATAGAGGGGTCAAATTATCAGGTGGACAGAGACAAAGGTTAACAATAGCGCGTGCGATTTTGAAAAATCCCCCAATCCTGATTTTAGATGAAGCAACTAGTGCTTTAGATGCTGAATCAGAAAAAGAAGTACAATTAGCTTTGGATAACTTTATGCTGAATCGTACTACAATCGTAATAGCGCACAGATTAAGTACTGTGAAATCAGCTAATAATATTTTTGTCTTAAGAGATGGCAAATTAGTCGAAGAAGGGACTCATGAGCAATTAATCCAAAATAAAAATGAATATTTTAAATTCGTAAGTCTGCAAGAATTAAATAAATAATTGGTAATGTGGGCATTAAGCACAAAAGACAGTAAGTAAAATCGACTTATAACTCCATTTAATAAAGATATAATTACCGATAATTTTGCAATAACACTTACTATTAAGTTAATTTAATCTATAATCTCGTCTTATTAAATTTAAAATTTTTAAATTTATACTGTTAAAGTCTTAAATCTTTTCAATTGATTAAATTAAGCAAAGAGTTTATTTTAATTAAAACGTTTGGGTTTAACCCGAATAAGAACGACTTTAATTCATAATAATAAATGAAAATATGCGAAATCTTTACTTTTTAATAGCTTGTCTTCTGACCTTTCAATCATACTCACAAATTTCTATAGATAAATTTAGTATGCCTTCAAAAGGAGAAACTTTAAAAACATGGGGTTCATTGACAACGAATGTTGATCTTGGTGTGGAAGGAGGTCCTCAAACTTGGGATTTTAGCAATTTAACAAAAGATGTAGAAAACAATATTACCTTATTAGACCCGAGTGAGGGAACTGTTGAGGTTAGTAATGCTAGTTTTCTAATTATGAATGGAGAATTTGTTGAAAGATATTTTAATAAAGCTGATGATGCAATAACTGAAATTTATCTTAAAACACTAGATCCAATATTCGAAACTTTTGAAATATCAAATGAATATGCTGAAGCTCCTGTTTATAGAAAAGCAACTATTTTATATGGTCAAGATCATTCAAATACATCGATATATAGAGCAGCAATAGCATGGAGTGATTTACCTGATACAATTACAGGACAAGTTGGATTAGCGATTGATTCTATTCGAATAAACACAAATTTCGAAAGAACAGATGATATTGATGCATATGGAACAGTGATGTTACCTGATGGCGAATGGGAGGCATTAAGAGAATCGTCAAGAAATATTAGATCAGTAACAATTGATATTTTCTTTTTAGGTGTTTGGATAGAAGCTCCTGCTGAAATATTAGAAACTGCACTAGGCGGCTTTGCTGATTTATTAGCGCCTGATACAACTTACACTACGAATTTTTACACTAACCAAGCCATTGAAGTCCTTGCAACTTTCAATTTGGATGATAATGGAGATCCTGTTACTGCAGAATTTAAAGAAGGCTCTGAAATTACAGATCTGTCAATATTAGAATCAAAATCCCCTGATGTTCAAACATTCCCAAATCCTAGTTTTGGAAATGTAACTTTCAATTTTGAAAATTGTACTACTGGTAAATATACAATCCAAGTTTTCAATATTCTTGGTAAAAAACTTTGGATGCAAGATGTGACAATCGATAGCAGTAAATCTATAAGAGTTGATTTAACTACGCTAAAGAAAGGAACCTATCTATATTCCGTTTATGATAAAAATGGTAATAAAATCACTACCAAAAGACTAGTGATATTGAATCCATAATCTTTATTAATTAGTTACAGCTGTAGCTATTTAAAATTTCAAAAACATCGCTTTTAAGCAATTAAAACTATGGTTTGATTCAGATCTTGTATTATTACTCGGTCAAAAAATCAATGAGCATAAATCAGACTTCAATATTGAGTCTTTTAAAAAAAGTATAGAATCTGAAATTAACACTTTAGAACTAAAAGATAGAGTCGAATTAATAGCTGATGAATTATACAATCATTTAAATTGTGACTTTAACTTAGGTGTTTCATATGTCATAAAAATCTTAGGTCCAGAAAACGAAGAAGAAACTGGCATGTTTAAAAAATTCTACTGGATAATGCCTCTTGCCAAGTATGTTGAAAAATACGGCATAAATAATTTTGAAGCATCAATCCAAGCTATAGAAGAGATTACAAAAAGGAACACTGGAGAATACACAATAAGGCCATTTTTAGAATTACATCAAGATAAGACCTTAAAGGTTATGAAGTCTTGGTCACTAAATAATAACAAACACATAAGAAGACTCTCGTGTGAAGGACTAAGGCCAAGATTGCCATGGGCAAAAAAGCTTGATTCATTTATTCAAGACCCGAATCCTATTTTACCAATTATCAATAATCTTAAAAATGATACGTCTAAGTATGTTCAAAAATCTGTGGCTAATTGCATAAATGATATTTTAAAAGATAATCTTGAAATAGGTCAACAATTAATAAACTCTTGGAGTACACGAGAACTCTCCAAAGAAACAAAGTGGATCATTAAACATGCGTTGAGAAATTTCATAAAAAAAGAGGATAAATGGGCTCTGGAAGTCATGATGAAAATAAATTAAACGAGATCCATTCACAATGGAAATTTTTGGGTTTAACCCAAAATAAAAAAGGTGCACTAAAACCTTGTTTTAGCACACCCAGTAGTTTGTTGAGATTAATAAATTAATCCCAAGACCACCCAAATTTCAACTTTAATCCGGCATATGGGCCAGATAATCCTTGATCGGTTAAGCTTGTCAAGTTACTTTCCGATATTATTCTATATCCTCCGTCTATTCCAACTTTCATCCATCTGAAAACATTAAGCTCCAGAGTAACACTTGGTTGATAAACGTATATATTATCGAGTATTTCATCATTAGATATTTTACCTCTTCCCGCATACATATTAAACACAGGGTGAAAAGGCTTGTGTGCCCACGGTGAATAACCCAATGTAAGACCATTTGAATTCAAGTTTAAGTTTCCTAGATCTGTGTTATTAAACTCTGCATTCAATCCATCCCATCCAATTAATACTCTCTTATTTAACTCGAATACAAAAAATCCATTTCGAGAAATGCTGAATTCATCTTGAAATGTACTTATGTTGTGCATATATCCTCCCCAAGCTCCAGTCAATTCAATTCCAGTTCTTCCAAAAATTGTTTCGTCTTTCTGCGCTTCCAGAGATAATGTAAGTGTAGCGAATACCGCAAGTAGTAAAAATATCTTTTTCATAATAAAATTTTAATTGGTTATATATTTTGCCATTAAGGCGAGTAGTCAATCTTAAAGACATAATACTGACGAAGGGGTTACACTTTCAGTTACTTAAAATGATGATATTCCGATAAACAATTAAAATATTTCGACTAATAGCCTATAACTTCTTGTAAGATGACAATTTATCTATGTCGACAATTGTTTTTGTGCTACTATAGGAAGTAATTGGAGTAAATCTTGCGGAGATTATTAAGTCCTCATGTAAATATGATGTTCTCACCTTTATCTTTTGATCAAATACTTCATCAAAGGCCGAAATAAAAAGCAAAAATTCTAATCCTTGAATTTGACTGGTGCTATTTAAAATTTGACAAGGAGAATCCTCCGTTATTTTGTGAAGTATTGTCCAACTTGTAGTAAGTAAACTTATAGATTTTAATTCCAGTGGCAACGTATTGTATATTCTGACTAGATTATTTCCTTCTTTTTTTATATAGGAAATAATCAATATTGCATCTAGTTCACTTAATTCAGTATTTGCTAAGTTTGCTAATCTAACCGATAGAAATTGATTATCTCCTCGTTTATCTATCAAAATATTTTGGCTAAATTTAATATCAGCTTTTGATGTACTAAATCGTCCATATACTAATCCTGTTGCTACTGCAAAAAATATCAATCCAATAAATGCTTCAAAACTTGCCAATAAATTAACTAAAAATGAAACTGGACTAATATGACCATATCCTACTGTAGTAAAGGTTTGAGTACTAAACCAAAAACAATCGAGCCAATTTAAATAATTTTTGGAGGTCGAAAGACCATCCACACCGATAAAATAATATATGGAAGCAAAAAGTATATTTAAAAATACATAAGCTAATAAAACGCCACCAAAAAACTTTATTGCTGGCATTTTAATCAAATACTTATATAAACTCCAGTTCGAAAATCTGTTACCTCCTATGTAGTCTACATTTAACGAACCATCTTTATTCATCAATCGAATTCCTGGAACGGATAAGTTGTCTTCAAAGCCAAGTTCCTTGTTTTCGGTTTGCATTTCACTATGAGAAGTAACTTTCTTTTCTATTTTTTCCATCAATATAAAATATGAACTTAAAATAACGAAATTTGACTTAGAATTCTACTAGATGAAATTAAATTTACCTTCCCCCATTCAAAAGATTACAGTAAATAAAACATTCGGAGAAATTTATGTGAAAAGAGATGACCTTATTCATCCATTAATTTCGGGCAATAAATGGAGAAAATTAAAATCACTTGTTTCAAATTTCGAAGGCAATACACTCATTACATACGGAGGAGCATTTTCAAATCATTTAGTAGCAGTAGCTGGATATGCTTTTTCTAAAGGATTAAAATCCAAAGCCTTTATTAGAGGGGAAGAACTAAATGCCAAAAACCCCACCTTATCTCTGTGCCTAAGATTGGGTATGAAACTAGAGTTTTTGGATAGAGAGTCCTATAGAAATCAGACCATTGAATTCAACTCTGTTAATGGGAAGACTAATGGCGAAGATTTATATATCCCTGAAGGCGGTACTACAGAGCACGTAAAAGTCGGAATGAAAGATTTGATTTCAGAAATTAAATCTCAAATTCAAAATAATTTACCTCTTAAGATCTTTTGTTCTTATGGAACTGGAGGCACTGCAATGGGAATAGGACATAATTTGGAAGAGCTTGACTCCTTGGAAATCATTCCAGCCATTAAAGGTTTAACACGTGAAAAGATCCTAGAAAATGCTGAAAAGCATAATTGCAACTTAAAAAACTATAGATTGCTTCATTATCCAGAAATGAAGAGATATGCAGCCAAAGATTTACATTTATTTCAATTTTGCGAAAATTTTCTTCTTGAAAAAAAGATTCTTCTTGATCCTATTTATACATCAAAAGTCATGTACTATTTAAACAAATATGAAGTAAATAATCCAGACATCAACACTGTATTTATACATAGTGGAGGTTTGCAAGCTTGGAATGGCTACTTTTATAGGTTTCCAGAATTGAAAGAAAAATTACCTGCTATTTTTCAAGAAATAAATGAACACGAATTTAATATCTAATAAATTGTGTTCGAGTTAAATTGCACAAATGCAAGGGAATCGCAAACTCAGGTTAATACTTTTTCAATAGCTTTGGGATAGAATTCATATTCTAGTTTAGAGACTTTTTTAGCAATATGCTCTGGCGAATCTGTAGCCAGAATCGTAGTTGAAGCTTGTAAAATTATTTCGCCTTCATCGTATTTCTCATTTACATAATGAATCGTAATTCCAGATTCTGACTCATTATTTTCTGCAACTGCTTTGTGAACATTCATTCCATACATTCCTTTCCCCCCGTACTTTGGTAATAAAGCTGGATGAATGTTAATAATCTTATTAGGAAATGCTTGGATAAGATATTTGGGTATTAAAAGTAAAAAACCAGCTAACACAATTAAGTCAATATTGTATTCTTTCATAAAAGCGGTCAGTAAAACACCTTCGTTAAATTGCTTTTTATTGAGAATCAAAACAGGAAGCTTCATTTGATGCGCACGTTGAATAACATAGGCATCATATTTATTCGTAAGAATAAATGCTATACTAACTTGTGTTGAATTTTTGAAATGATTAAAAATGTTTTCGGCATTGGAGCCACTGCCACTTGCAAAGATTGCAATCCGTTTCATATTACTTTCTTAAAGGCAAGAATATAGCAGTTCGATAGGGATCTATACCTATCATGATGTCATAAACAACATTTTTTTCAGCTCTATCAGCAGCAAGGTAAATCTCTAGAATTTCATCGTGTTTACTATCGCTAAACATTTGAACAAACATTGCATTAGGATAAGACTCATTAGCTCGTTCAATAGATTTAAGTGCAGAAAGCACAATAGCTTTACCTTTAGCAGGATCGTCATGCATGATATCTAGCCCTTTTCTATGATAAGTATAAATAGCCTCTCTCATAGATCTCAATCTAGGATTTAACACATTTTCAACCATCCAATAACGACTTCTTTTTCTATTTCCACCTGATGGCGACCAACCTGCAGAAAGTTGTACATTACTAGGTAACGATAAGATCATCGTGTTAACAATATTGAAATATTTCTCTCCTCCATATTTTGAAAATGAATCATAATCCATTCCTATTGCCATATAGGCATAGAATGTAAGAACAGAAGATAAATTATCAAAATATTTTTCTTCGCTATTTCTTATTGGTTGATTCTCGATGTAGGTAAATGAAACTTCTTCTTTATAATTTAATAAAGTTGTTTTTTGAGTAGAATTAAATATTGGTCGAATCGATTGAATTGTAAAGTCTGCCGTGAAACCATTGGATCCATCGTCTTTCGAAATGGCTATTAATAAATTTCCTTCAATTCTTTCTTCAGGGGAAAAATCATCACTCGTCCATTGAGTAGTATTTAAGAACTCTTGAATTTGACTTTCCATTAAAGAGATAACTCTTGGGTCTGTAGTATTTAAGTTTGGTGCTTGAATAGATACTGAAAAATTAAGTTCTTGTGCGTTAGTTGAAAAACTAGCCAGTACTGCTAAAATAAAAAGGAAAACATTCTTAATCATTAAATTTCAATTTGTATAGACATATATTATAACCCATTTACTAAGGCATCTATTATATTCTTAGCAGCTTTTTTCTTACTTGTTAATGGATAAGCTATATTTTCGCCTGATTCACTATAAATAGTGATTTTATTTGTGTCGTGACCAAAGCCAGCTCCTTTATCTGCAAGGGTATTTAGAACAATAAAATCAAAATTCTTTTTCTTTAATTTTTTCGTTGCATTTACTGCTCCATCTTGTGTTTCCAATGCAACGCCAAGATGGATTTTATTTTCTTTTCTATTGCCAAGTGTTTTTGCAATATCGATTGTTCTTTCCAATTGGACTTTCATATCATCATCAGACTTTTTAATCTTTTGATCTGATAAAACTGCTGGTCTGTAATCAGCAACAGCAGCAGCAAAAATTACAACATCACATTGATCATATTCATTATTTACAGCATCAAACATTTGAGCAGCGCTACGAATATGGATTGTTTTATATTCATCTGAAATTTGAATTGGGCTGGGGCCCAAAACTAAAGTTACATTTGCACCTCGCATTGCACAAACTTCAGCTAGTGCGATTCCCATTTTCCCGGTACTTCTATTCCCTATATATCTAACTGGATCAAGGTCTTCATATGTTGGCCCAGCTGTAACTATTATTTTCTTTCCTTTTAAATCTAGTTCTTTCGTGAAATGATTTTGTATAATTTGAACTATATCCTCTGGCTCCGCCATTCTCCCTTCTCCGCTTAAACCACTTGCTAGTTCTCCGTCACCCACTTGGATAAAGTGATTACCAAAAGATTCTAATTTACTTAAGTTTAACTTCGTAGAAGGGTGTTTCCACATATCTAAATCCATCGCAGGAGCAAAAAATACTGGACATTTAGCCGAAAGGTAACAGGCAATTACCATATTGTCAGCAATACCATTTGCTAGTTTAGCCATGGTTGTTGCAGTGGCAGGCGCAATAATCATTACGTCAGCCCATAATCCGAGTTCTACATGATTATTCCAACTATCTTCAGAGCTTACATCACTATGTACTGGATTTTTAGATAAAGTTGAAAAACTTAGAGGGGAAACGAAGTCAGTTGATGAAGGAGTCATTATGACTTTTACTTCTGCTCCACTTTTGATAAATAGACGGGTAAGAATCAAACTTTTGTATGCAGCAATAGAACCGCTTACAGCAAGTAATATTTTCTTACCTTTTAATGGCATAATATGCTGATTTTCTAGCTTAAGCTAGTCTATTTAGTTGAATTGTCAGGTTCTTGATTTCTATAACTATATTCAAGTTGATCATTTAAAAACTCATCCGTTGCAATAAGAACAGGATTTGGAAGTCTTTCATAAAATTTTGAAATTTCAATTTGCTCCTTGTTTTCTTGAACTTCTTCAATAGTCTCAGAAGTAACAGCGAATTCTTTTAATTTAGAATGTAACTCTTCTCTTAAATCAACAGAAAGCTGATTAGCTCTTTTTGAAATAATTGTAAGTACTTCATAAATATTTCCTGTTGTACCAGCTAAATGCTTAACGTCTCTAGGAGAAACATTAGGGTCTAAACCTTGTACTTTACTTTTTATATCCGACATATTATAATTCCTTTATCTTGTTATTAGAATCCTTTTTTATTGTTTTTAGTTCCTTTCTATATTTGGAACGAGGATGTTTCTTTTCAAATTTTTCAATTCTCATCAAGACTTCCTCAAATCTTTCTCTTTGTTTTGTGTAAATACTATTTCTAGCTAGATCATAAGAAGCTTTAACAGAATTGAATCTCGCTTCTTCTACAAGTTCTGAATCTGGAAACTCTTGTATCATATTTTCAAAAGATACTAAAGCCGCTTCATATTGCTTTATATCAAGATAGAGTTCTCCTTGATGAAAAGCCTTCAGCTCTTTCTTATTTCGCATATCTGCGATCAATCTATTTGCTTCTTCTACCTTATCTGAATTAGGAAATGTATTTATAAATAACTGAAACTCACCTATAGCTTGTTCGCTATATGATTGATCCAATTTATAATTTGGGCTCATAGCAAAATTACTGTAAGCCGCCATATACAATGCCTCTTCCCTATTTGGGTTATTGATATATGTATTTGCGAAATTCTTAAAATAGTGATTCGCTAAAATAAATTCTGATAAATGATAATGAGTGTAAGCATACTTAAAAAAGATATCAGCAGCTTTTTCTGTGCCTCTTACAAAAGGAATCACTATCTCATATAATGTCTGAGCTTGCAAATAATTTTCATCTTCAAAATACTCATTCGCGGTTTTGATCATTATTTCAGGATCACCACTAGCTCTTACCTTTTCAAATTCAGTTTTACACGAAGTAGTAAAAACAATAAAAAACAATAGTATTACAGAAATATATTTCATATTCATAAGCCCGCAAAGATAGTACATTTATATGAACGAATCAAACATGAATATGTGATATTAATATTAGGAATTATTTGTTCACAGATAAATAAAAGACAAATCAGACTTTTTGAATAGATTTTTCTTTTGATAAATATTGATCTAACGTTTTTGATGCCTCTGCATAGCCTATAGAATACATCTTTTTCATTTTATACATATTAAATGTAGCATAGCTAGATAGTTTAGCGGGTGAAATAAGAACATCACATTCTTTATACTTTTTTAAACTGTTTGATCTAGTACTTATAGTTATAACACGTTGGATTAAAGAAAAAGTGGTTTTTAATTTTCTTTTATCAATATCTTCAACATTTTGTACATTAACTCCAATCAAAACATCACAGTCTTTGCGGATTAGATCTACAGGAAAATTATTTAATATTCCACCGTCTGCATAAAGCTTGCCTTCTACTTCTACTGGAGCAAAGACACCAGGAAAACTAGAAGAAGCTAGTATAGCTTTAATTAATTGTCCCTTATAAAATACCCGTTCCTTAGCTTCTTCAATATTAGTAGCTACTATATGCATTGGGATTTTCAAACTTTCAAATGAGTCTTCTGAAAATAATGGAACTAGTAATTCACCTAATGCATCAGTATTTAATAAACCAGGCTTTTTCCATGTGTAATATCCAGGTCGAAATATAGTAGTTGATAAATAAAACTCAAGAATCTCATCACTAGTATATCCATTTGCAAATAAAGAACCCACAATTGAACCTGCACTTGTTCCTGAAATAACATCAACTTTAATTCCTCTTTCTTCCAAAGCTTTTAAAACACCAATATGTGCTGCTCCTTTTGCACCACCACCACTTAAAGTCAAACCAACTTTATATTTCTTTGACATTTTTTAAATTATTTTATAAATAAATATTATACTTTTTTTCTACAAAAAATTAAACAAAACTCAATAAAATAGATATTATTTTGATATTTTATAAAATAATTATTCTACATGTCTCATTATTTGTCCTTTGAAGTAACTCTATATAACCATAATTTTACATCGTAGGGAAAAAGATCCATTACTAAAATGTAAGAACATATCTACAATTTTTCTATGACAAGCAGAATCGTAATTAAATTGTAAAAAATAAATTTCAGATAGAACAATTGAGTTTAATATAGGATTGAGTAAATAAATATAGTCTATTCTGAAGACCGATATAAATTTGGATATGTTCACGGGATTATAATTTGCAAAGTTAGTCATCAGTTATGTTGACTAACTTTTTTTATGCTTTATTGCGAAATCAATCTATTCTTAAGTCTTCTATAATATATTCCGTATAATTCAATTTATCAAAATCAATTTCACTTCCTTTTTCCAAAATTAGCATTAATTCAGATATTTCAATTTCTACTCTCGAAGCATCTTTATTAAAAATTTTAATATAAACGGGTAATTCATCATTCATGCTAATTGCAATACGAATTTTACTTAGTTCAGAATATCTATCAACAGGTTTAAATTCTACTAAATAACACCTTTTATCATCAATCTTATCTTCTCCAGTTATTGCATATTCGAATTCTCCAGAATCATACTTTTCCATTAAAGAAATAGGATTATATAAATCAGTAGAGTTTTCTTTTAAAGGATCATTGATTTGAACCGATTTAGAAATTTTATCAACTAAATAAAAGCCTTCAGAAGAGCTTATTATCTCATTATCTCCTATTGAAACGTGATAAGAGTCAGCATTTTGATTTAACTCACCTTTTTTAACATCCTTTTCTGCTCCAGGATAATCTATTGAAAAAGTAAATTGAGCTTCGACTTGGCGATTTGCTTTAATTTTTTCGCTAATACGTTCAAGCAGTGCCTCAGCTTCCTTATCATATATTTTTTGGGCTTTAAGCCCAAAAGAAATGAAGAAAAGTCCAATTAATATAAAATATTTCATAAACGAATATTAAAGTTAATGTTATAGCTAATGCATTAGCTAACAGTATCAAGACGAATCAAATTCAAAATATATTTTAAAAAGATGTTAATTAAAAAAATAAGAGCCGTACAAATTGCACGGCTCTTATTAAATTTTTGCTCCAAATTACTTATTTGCAGCATATCTTTTATTTACTTCATCCCAATTGATAACATTAAAAAATGCAGTAACATAGTCAGGACGCTTATTTTGATATTTAAGATAATAAGCATGTTCCCATACATCTAATCCTAAAATCGGCACTCCTCCACAACCAACACCAGGCATCATTGGATTATCTTGATTTGGAGAAGAACATACTTCTACCTTACCTCCTTTATGAACACATAACCAAGCCCATCCTGAACCAAATCTAGTTTTTGCTGCTGTAGCAAATTTATCTTTGAATTCCTCATAAGAACCATAAGCATCATTAATTGCTGAAGCAACTTCTCCTGAAGGTTCACCACCCCCATTCGGAGACATCACTTCCCAAAATAAACAATGATTGTAATAGCCACCACCATTATTACGAACAGCTGAATTATTAAGATCCATTGAAGCTAGTATATCTTCTATAGATTTTCCATCAAGATCTGTCCCCTCAATAGCAGCATTTAGTTTATTTGTATAACCGTTATGGTGCTTATCGTGGTGAATAGTCATTGTTTGAGTATCGATATGTGGTTCCAATGCGTTTTTAGCATATGGCAAATCTGGTAATTTAAAAGCCATTTTTGTTTTTTTTATCCCTTAAAAGGGGAAATTATAGAAAGTTAATAACAAATATAATACAATTTTAAAAGTCGATTGTTTATACAAATTATTGATTAATTGATTGTATTATCTTTTTGCTTTTGGTTTTAATTTCGGTGGATTTGCTGCGATTTTTAAATCTTCACCCATCATATTTGCAGCTGCAAAAGAAGTCACCATTTGAGACAGCATATCACTTGCTGCAGAAGGCGAATTCGGTAATAAAATTAAATTACTTTTATTGGATTCGCCCATTGATTGAAGTGTGTCATAATGTTGTGTAATAACAATTAGTGCACTAGCTTCTTGAGAATTTATTCCTACTTGGTTTAAAACTTCTACTGAGTCTTCAAGACCTTTAGCAATTTCTCGTCTTTGATCTGCAGTTCCTTGCCCTTGCAATCTTTTACTTTCAGCCTCAGCTTTAGCTTTTGCTACAATTCGAATTCTTTCGGCTTCACCTTCATATTCAGCAGCGATCTTTTCACGTTCTGAAGCATTAATCCTATTCATAGCATCTTTAACAGCTGCATCTGGATCAATATCTGTCACAAGAGCTTTTATAATACCATATCCATAGTCATTCATCGCATCTTCTAGTTCTCTCTTAATTGCAATTGCAATGTCATCTTTTCTCAAAAACACATCATCCAATTTCATCTTAGGCACTTCTGCTCGCACTGTATCAAATACATAAGAAGTTATTTGTGAGTCAGGATCTTCTAGTTTATAAAAAGACTCATAAATATGTTCTTTTAGGATTACATATTGAACTGAGACTTTCATTTTAACAAAAACATCATCTTTTGTTTTTGTTTCAACATTCACATCTAGTTGATTAATTTTCATTGATACCTTCCCTGCAATTTTATCCATTAAGGGGATTTTAAAATGTAATCCAGGCATTCTCACACTACTGAACTTTCCAAATCGCTCAATAATAGTGGCAGTTTGTTGCTTTACAGTAAAGAAGCAACTATACAAAATCGCAAGTAATACAAAAACTACAGGCAAATACATTATCATGTCTTCCATAAAGAGAGTTTTTAAATTTTAAATTATATATAAGGTTACAATATAATTAATATCTTAATAATAAGAGTAGTTCCATGATTTGAATTATATCCGATAAACAACAAAAGAACTTCGACAAACAAGGTTTTAACTTACTTAAATATATGGTTAATTTTCAGCCTTACATTCATTATTAAACAAATGATCAAAAATAAGATAATAAGGTTTTCATTAAGAAACAGGAAAATTAAGGGCCAAGAAACTGTTTTGTAAAGCAGAGCTATAGTTTATTTAAAATCAAAAGAACTAAGAACTCTATGAGAAAAGCACAGTGTAGATAGGACAAAAAGATAAAAACGAGTATTTACCTTGATTTTGGGCAAAAAAAAAGCCGAAAGAATTAATTCCTTCGGCTTTAAATATTATTATGTCAATTAATAACCACTGTTTTTGTTTCCGCTATAGCTAGATCCTTTAGGGCTACTTGAACCTCTTCCGTATCCGCTTCCAGCATCTGGACCAGCAGGTCTAGTCATATCGAAATCAGAACCTTCGCAAACTCTGAATTCAACTCTTCTATTCATATACTGTTGTGAAGAAACTTCTCCACCACCGCTGTTAGGGACATTTTTGATAAGTGGATTATCTTCTCCACCATACATTAATTTAAGTCTATCTCTTGAAATACCATAGTTCATTACTAGATAATCAATTGAAGCTTTTGCTCTATTGTAAGATAGAACACTGTTATAATCATTACTATTTCTTGAATCTGTATGACCTTCAACAGTTACACATAACTCAGGACATTTTTCAAGTACTTGAGCAACATGGTGTAATTGACCATAATACTCAGGCTTGATGTAATATTTATTCAAATCAAAGTGAATCATTGGTAAAAACCAATCTCCACAACCTGTTTTCACAAGTGTTGATTGTAAAGCACCTACTTTAGAATCTACTATTGTAGTTACATCACTTTCAGTTAACATATCTGGAACAGGAATATCTGCTACTCCTTTATCATCAACATTATACCCTGGAGGTGAATAAGGCTCTTTATCTTTACAATCTGCAAGCCCATCACCATCTGAATCTAAAGTTACACCTCTAGTATCAACAGGACATCCTGCATCTGTTCCTAATTCTTGATCCAACATATCAACAACACCATCAGCATCTGCATCAGTTAAATCTAAAACAGGTCTTTGCTTAAGTTCAGCAATATCACTGAAAGACTGATCAATTGGGTTCAACCAGTATAATGGTTCAGTTACTTTATTAAAGTTACCAATGTTGATTCCTAATCTGATGTTTGTGTAATGTGCATTATCACTATCATTTGTTTGATCAAAAATAGTTCTATACTCATGACCATCCCACTTATCAAAATCTTGAGCCCAAAATTGGTGCTCTAAAGAAACATTAATTCTTTTATTGATTTTTCTTGAAACAGCAACTGATCCAACGAAAGAAGGAATAATAAATCCGTTATCAAATAAAACTCCAGTAACATCTCTATCATTTTCTGCTACACTCTCATATGTACCATCAAGGATTGAATAAATATCACTTCTTTTAGCTCTTGAATTATCTTCGTTTCTTACTGATTCGAAGTTGTAAGGAGTATCACCATTGAAATAGTTCATTCTTATTGATGCACTTGTAATACCCATTCCTATTCCAGCGTAAAAATTCCACTTATTTCTTGGCTTGTGAAATAACAAGTTACCAATATTTGTAAGAATTTCAACAGATCCCTGTAAATTGTTAGCTCTGAAGTTACGATACATAATATCGTTATCTCCGTAACCTGGGAAATTTTGGTTAGTATTATCTCTTTTCAATACTTTAATTACAGATTCTCTACCATCTAAACCTCTAGCTGTAGTGAATTGTGCGTTAATTCTGTAAGAAAAAACATAATTGATTGCTCTTCTAAAGTGAAGACCGATTCCAAAACCTGAAGGCAAATCAGATGGAACATCTCCATTTATGTGAAAATGACCTAAGTGCAAACCGATTTCTGTTGCATGTTTAGGTCTTGCTGAATAATTATATTGGCCCATTCGCCATTTCTTATTCTGATCAGAGTCTATAGTCATATCGTCTGATACATTTGCTTTTGACCAGGTATCATCTTGTGAGTTACCTGATAATCCGATGAAGGTTACTAGTCCTATTACTAGTAAAATTCGATTTAACATAGGGAATAATTTAATTGACATAAAATTTAAAAATAAGGCAAACTTAATGTTTTTATTGGTCACTGAGTAATATTTTAAGAAAATTTAACATTCTATTTATACTAACCGTGCATAATTGAATGCAACAATGACCTATTTGAAATGTTTAGACTTGAATTATCTTTTTCATAAATATTTGATAAATAGCCTTTTATCACGTTCGAAACATCACTAAAAATGGCCTTATCGGTCAATTCAATATTATTTTGCATCAAATAAGCAAATACCCTTGCCATACCACAATTTGCAACAAAATCAGGAATTAATGAGATTTTCTTATCTATTTCTACCGCAGTTTCACCGAAAAACACCTTGTCATCTACAAAAGGTACATTAGCACCACATGAAATCAATTCTAATCCATTTTTCTCTAAACGATTAACTTGCTCCCCACTTACTATCTTAGAAGCAGCTCCTGGTATAAATATATCACAAGGAACATCCCATATCTTTTCATTCCCTTCAGCAAAGGATATCATATTTTCAGCAATCAACTTATTGTTTTCTTTTTCTAAAAACATTTCCTCGACATCCTGCAATGAAAATCCTTCTGTATTAATTACACAACCAGCAATATCTATAATACCTACAACTTTCGCTCCCATCCTTGCTAGATAAAATCCGGCCGCTGAGGCAACATTACCCCATCCTTGAATTATTACTTTCTTTCCTTCTACATCTTCATTCTTATATATATTATAATAATGCCTAACTGACTCAGCTACTCCAAATCCCGTAATCATATCTGCAACTGCATATCTCTTTTGTGAATTCGGAACATAAACTGAATTCTCTATAATCTTTGCACATCCATATCGCAATTGTCCCAGTAAATTAATACGCTCACCTTCTGAACTTTTCAAATGCCCATTAACTATTCCCTCCTGTGGATGCCATAAACCTAAATCCTCTGTAATAGGAATTACGTCCTTCAATTCATCAACATTTAAATCACCGCCTGTTCCATAATAACTTTTTAGAATAGGGATCACAGTTTTATACCATCTCTTTAATACTTCATCTCTCCTCGGATCATTTGGATCAAAATCAATTCCAGACTTAGCTCCTCCTATTGGTGGACCGCAAACTGAAAATTTTATTTCCATAACTTTTGCCAGAGAAACAACTTCTTCTTTCGTCAATCCTTTTCGCATTCTTGTTCCACCTCCAGCAGCACCATTCTTTAATGAATTAATCACTATCCAACCTTTAGCTTCAGATTGAGAATCATTCCATTCAAACAAAACCTCAGGTGGTTTAGACTTATATTCTTCTAATGTCTTTACAAGACTACTCATATTAATATTTTTTATAAAGTGTAATTAGTTTTAAATCAATCTTTTTTATATTTGCAAAAAATACAATGTGTTATGTTGGAAAATTGGCTAAAAAAAGTATCCCCATCTTTAACTGAAGAACTTGCAGTTCTTTCTTCCGAATCAATAGGCAGATCAATAAAAATCAATAAAAACCTATTCCCTCAGCTAGATGACTGTCAAGTCGTAATTTTTAGCGACAATTCCACTAACATGGATTTTATCCGCACACAATTTTACGAAATGTATCACCATTTTGATAATTTATTTTTCGCTGATTTAGGAGAAGTAAGAAATATAGATACTAATTTTCTTATAAACCTATTTAATGAGCTCTTAGAAAGCAAACTAATTCCCATTATTATCTCCAATAATAATGAATTAATTCACACTTTTCATTATGCTCTTAATAGTTTTAATAATGCTTTTTCAGTTTTACATTGTGGAAAACTAAATGCCCCTTATTCTGATAACGATTATGCAAATTGTAAATCCGTACATTCTATGGGTGTTCAGGGTCACTTAGTATCTCCTGGCCTTCTAAATAACAAATATATTATCCGATTAGGTGAAATCAAAAACTCTATAATTGAAGCTGAGCCGATGACGAGAAATGTCGATACTATTCATTTCAATATCGATGCACTTAAACACAGTGAAGTTACTGGTCAATTAAACACCTCTCCATGTGGACTGGATGCAGAAGAATTCACTCAATTATTCCGATATTTTGGATATAATGACATCTTAAAAGCCATATTTATTACAGGTTACGAATCAGAATACGATTTTAACAGAATAACTGCTCAGTTAATCGCACAAGGACTATGGTACTTTATTGATGCAAAAGACAATTGTTTTAAAGAGAATATCGATAGCAATGAAGACTATAATGAATTTGTCGTAGATATTGAAGGACTTGATTCTCCTTTAGCTTTTATAAAAGCTAAAAAATCAGGAAGATGGTGGATTAAATCTCATCACGACCACAATATATTGATTCCTTGCAGTTACAAAGATTATGAAATGGCTTGTAATAACGAAATTCCTAATCGACTGATAGAAACCTTATAAATATTTTATAAGTCGTTCCATTTTCATTCCTCTACTACCTTTTAAAAGTAAAGTGAGATCAACAAATTCATCAATTTTTATTGAGGTTGAGAGTTCTTCTAATGTCTTGTATATTCGATGATCTTTTATATGACTAAAAGATTCCCCTATCAAATAAAATGGGATTTCTATTTCTTGCAATAGATTAAATAACTTACTATGTTCAATTTCTGAATATTCTCCTAGCTCTAGCATTTCTCCAAGTATTATTAACTTATTACTTTCTTCTAAGTTTGAAAAATATTCAACTGAAGCTTTCATACTATCTGGGTTCGAATTGTAAGCATCAAGAAATACTTTATTTTTCGATGTTTTAATCCATTGAGATCGATTATCAGGTGTCTTAAATGATTGAATTGCACGTAAGATTTCTTTGGGCTCGAGCCCAAAATAAGAAGCTAGAGCTAATGCACATTCTAGATTTTGTGCATTATGTTTACCTCCTAAATCTATACTTACTTGTTCTTCATTTATTTGACATATTATTTTGGGCTTTAAGCCCAAAACTGAATAACCTAATGAAGAATAACATTCCTTATAAGTCAGTTTGTTTGAATAATCTTTAAGAGCATTTGGCAACCATTTACTTTCAGAATTATAAAATATCAATCGCTTTTTTGATTTCAAAAAATCATACAACTCTGTTTTCGCTTTAAATATATTTTCTTGTCCTCCAAACTCTCCAATATGCGCTTTGCCAATATTTGTAATAAATCCAAAATCTGGTTCTGCTATAAGACATAAATCTTGAATTTCATATAAATGATTCGCTCCCATTTCTATCACCGCAAATTCCGTTTCATTCTCTATTGTTAAAAGAGTCAAAGGAACTCCCAAATGGTTATTATAATTTCCTTGAGTATATTGTACTTTAAATTTTTTAGCTAAGAAATGAGCTACTAACTCTTTTGTTGTGGTCTTCCCATTACTTCCTGTAAGAGCAATAAATTTTGTTCCTCTTAATTGCAATCTGTGAAAATGTGCTAATTCTTGTAAAGCAATAAGTGTATCTGGAAAATAAATCAATTGATCACTTTCAAGAGCCTCATCACTTACAACTGCATATTTTGCTCCGGATTCTATTGCTTTTAAAGCAAACTTATTCCCATCAAAATTTTCTCCTTTTATTGCAAAAAAGAGAGCACCCGGCTCAATTGTTCGGGTATCGATGCTCACAGAAGAACAACTTTTAAATAATTTATGTAATTGATTAATATCCATAAGGCAAAAAAAAAGCTTCTCACAAAGATGAGAAGCTTTTATTATTTTTTACAAAAAGATTAATATCTTCTTTTTACTGTTTTACGCTTTTTAAATTCATTTCCTGAAGAATCTTCATTTCCAGAAGGTCCACCTACTCTTATCATTGCACACCTAAATCCTACTGTTTTACTTGATGTTTCTTCATCCATAAATCTTCTTGTTCCTGGAGCTAACCAAAATAATCTATCAGCCCATGAACCACCTTTAATTACTCTAGACTGATCATTAATTAGTGTGTACTTTCCGAATTCGTATTTTACGATTTCATCATCTCCATCACGATAATTCTTAACATCTGCTTTCTTGTAATTCTCTCTTCCAGCTATTAATGTATCTTCTACAGGTCTTGTTTTAAGATATCCTAAACTATCTTTTTGAACTGGTCTTCCATCTTCATCAAGAATAATTTCACGGTATTCGTTTCCTCTAAATGGATTCAAATCATGATTTTCAGCATCTCTCAATGTTGTAGAAGTCGTTGGTCTGTAAACATCCGCAGTCCACTCACTTACATTTCCAGCCATGTTGTAAAGACCGAAATCATTCGGATAATTCTTATCTACCTCTACAGTAATGTGACCTTTATCATTTAAAGCTCCAGCCATACCCATGTAA
>CAYOIL010000004.1:0-703 GCA_964403985.1 uncultured Saprospiraceae bacterium | reverse complement strand
CCATGTAATCACCACGTCCTCTTTTAAAGTTCGCTAACATCTTACCTTGATATTTATCTCTTACTTTATATCTAGCTGTATTTCCATCCCAAGGGAACCATCTTCTGTCAGTAATAATTTCATCCTTTGATGCTGCTTGATTTCCTTGTAATGCTAATGCAGCATATTCCCACTCAGCTTCTGTTGGTAGTCTATAGTCTGGAAGCATAATTCCATCACTAAATGTAACCGGACGTTCTCCACCTGTTTTTAAATCTTTAAGGTTCTTACGAACATTACCATCATATTGTCCTTCCAAATAAGCATCAGTATCGAAACTTTCACTGTCAGCTTGCTCCGGAGAAGGATTTAAAATTCCTTGCTTTATTAGTATACCTTCATTTACTCTGTTCGTTCTCCATTTACTATAGTTATTAGCCTGAACCCAAGATACACCTACTACTGGGTAGTTGTCGAATGATGGGTGACGGAAATACGTTTCTACGAAAGGCTCATTGTAAGAAAGTTCTTCTCTCCATACTAATGAATCAGGAAGTGCGTCCATTTTTACTTCTGGATAAGATTTATAAACTCTTCCTAACCAATAAAGGTATTCTCTATAATCTATATTTTTCACTTCAGTTTCATCCATATAAAATGAAGATACAGTAACTCTTCTTGGAACATTATTCCATTCATATGTAACATCTTCTAAAGCTTGACC
>CAYOIL010000003.1:21744-44355 GCA_964403985.1 uncultured Saprospiraceae bacterium | reverse complement strand
AACAATACTTTGTATTTTTGTGCAAAATGTAGAAAATGGATAATAAGTCAATCGCAAAAGCATTTAATTTACTTGGAAAATTAATGGATTTACATGGTGAAAACCCATTTAAAATCCGAAGTTATTATGCGGCATATAATATCCTAAGAAAGCACGAACCACCTTTAAGTGCAATGAACGAAGGAGAAATTCAAGCAATTAGTGGACTAGGAAAAGCAATTTCAGGGAAAATAGGAGAACTTACATCGAAAGGATACATGGATACGCTTGAAAGATTCAAGGAAATGACTCCCACTGGAATTATTGAAATGCTATCAGTTCGAGGTTTTGGGCCAAAAAAAGTTTCAGCAGTATGGAATCAATTGGGAATAACATCAATCGGAGAATTACTTCAAGCATGCAATGAAAATCGATTAGTTGCATTAAAAGGTTTTGGGTTAAAAACCCAAGAATCCTTAAAGCAAAAACTAAAATATTTCCAATCCTCCAAAGGCTACTTTCTTTACGCTGATACAATTCCAGCGATAAAAAAAATACAGTTATTTCTTGAAAAAAATATGAATGGAAATGCTGCGATAGTTGGAGATGTTGCACAAGAAAATCAAGTAATACAAGGAATTACGATATTAGTAATAGAAGATTTCGAAGAAAAAGTATTAAAGTTTATTGAGGAAAATAGAGATGAAGAAAATGAAAGTTTAAACTTTGCTGGAATAGATGTTCATGTTGATGCAATAGGGCAAGAAGAGTTTGCAATTGAGCAATTGAATAGAAATTCGACAGAAGATTACATTGAATATTTGCAGGAAGAATACGAATATGACCCTGAAAGTTTTTTGGACGTATTAAACGAAGAGTTTATTCTTGAAGAACTAGAAGCGGAATATATAGCCCCTCCTCAAAGAGAATTATTCGACAATAAACCAAAAGGGCAAACAGCAGAAGATCTTATCAAAGTAAATGATATCAAAGGAATTGTACATGCACATAGTACGTATTCAGATGGACTTCATTCTTTAAAAGAAATGGCACTGCATTGTAAGGACCAAGGTTTTGAATATCTTTTAATAACAGATCATTCACAATCTGCATTTTATGCCGATGGATTAAAACCAGATCGGGTGAAAGAGCAATGGGCCGAAATAGATCAATTAAATCAAGAAATTAGTGATTTTCATATTTTTAAAGGAATCGAAAGTGACATATTAACAGATGGTTCTCTAGACTATGATAATGAGATTCTAGCTGGATTTGATGTTATTATTGCATCAATTCATAGCAACTTGAATATGTCTGAAGAAAAGGCAACTACACGTTTAATTAATGCGATCAAGAATCCACATACTAAAATACTTGGCCACCCGACAGGACGATTATTACTCAGTAGAGAAGCTTATCCTATCGACCATGTTGCTGTAATAGATGCATGTGCTGAACACAATGTAGTCATTGAAATTAACGCACACCCCAATAGACTAGATCTTGATTACCACTGGATTGATTATTGTAGAGAAAAAGGGGTAATGCTCAGTATTAATCCAGACGCTCATTCAAAGGAAGCAATTCATATGGTAGAACATGGGGTTCGGGTGGCAAGAAAGGCATATGTAACGGCTGCAGAAAACTTAAGTTCGCTTTCAAAAGAGGCATTTGAAGAAAAAATGATATAATATTTATAACAGACGCATCACTTCTTTTATCAAATGTATAATAGGAGAGATAAGTATTCAATAATGTGGAAACCCACAATAAAAAAAAACAAGAAAATGAAATTAGTGAGATTTAATCTTTGGATGGGCATCCTAGTCTTAATGATCGTGACTTCATGTAGAGACAACACATTTGAAGGTGAAAAAGGAGATAAAATGTTCCAAGAGCCAGAAGTATTAGTTGAATCTTCAATAAAAGGTAGAATTGTCGACGAAAACGACCAGCCTTTGCAGGATGTTTTAGTGAACATCAAAGGAGAAAACCAATTTACTGATGAAAATGGTTTCTTTTTATATTCAGATAAAGAATTCAATAGAAATGGTACATATATTACTGCTGAGAAAAATGGATATTTCTTAGGAGCAAAAGTTGTAAATCCTAGTTTGTCTTCAACATCTTTTACACAAATTACACTTTTGACAATGGATCTTACAGGTACATTTAATTCAACAAGTGGTGGAACAATAACAACAGCTGATGGCGCTGAAGTAGTTTTTACTTCGGATGCGATAGTTGACAATAATGGAAACTCTTATACTGGTCCAGTTGACGTATTTGTAAAATGGATTAATCCTGAAAGTCAAACGATAGCAAGCGAAATGCCTGGTGACTTAAGAGCAATTGATTCTGATGAAGAAAATGTTCAATTAGCAACTTATGGAATGTTAGCAGTTGAATTAAGAGGAAGCACGGGAGCAGAGTTAAACCTTGCAGATGGTAAAACAGCGGAATTAACCTTCCCTTTACCAGCGAATCTTGCAGGAATAGCACCTAGTTCAATTCCATTATGGTCTTTTAACGAAGATACTGGTTACTGGGAAGAAGAAGGAAGAGCAGAATTACAAGACGGAAAATATGTAGGTGATGTTTCTCACTTTTCATTTTGGAACTGTGATGCACCATTTCCTTTAGTAATTGTTTCTGGAAATGTTCAGAATAATTCAGGAAGCGACATGGTATACTTATGGATTGAGGTTACAGTAGAAGGAATAGGAACAAGATATGGTTACTTGGATAGTGAAGGAAATTTCTCTGGAAAAATGCCTAAAAATGAAGTACTAAACTTTGTTGTAAAAGATAATTGTGGAGATGAAATTTATAATGGAGAATTCGGGCCGTTTACGGAAGATACGGATGTAGGAACAATTGTTGTTGACGCAGGCGTTGTAGTAAGCACTTTCGAAGGGAGACTAATAAATTGTGATGGAGATGCTGTAACAAATGGATACGCACACATTTCTCTTAATAATTATTCAATTAACTCTGAAGTAAATGATCAAGGAGAATTCGAACTAACTACAATACTGTGTGAAGATGTAGAAGCAGAAGTTAGAGGATTCGATTTAGATGCATTTTTACAAAGTGATCCTATTTCAGTTTCTGCACCAGGATCTATAGACTTTGGAGATATTGAAGTTTGTGATGAGATTACAGAATTTATAAAAGTTACAATAGTAGATCCAGCAAGTGAAACGATCATTATTTCCGACTTATTTTCATCATATGATGGGACGTATTACTTTGGAACAACAACAGAAGATTCAACATATATAGATATAAATGTAAATGTTCTTCCAGGTGAAACAGGAAACTTCGAAGTTCAAACAGTTAACTTTTATTCTTTTGAAAACCCGAACGGTGGAAATGGAATATGGGCAAATTGCAATGGAGATTGCAACGGTACTGCTGATATAACAATTAACGAAGGAGTCGGTGGAAGAGTGAAAGGTAGCACAACTTTAGTCTTTGATGGAACTACTGGACAATCAAGCGAAGTTACGTTTACTGTAGAATGGGATTTAACAAATTAAAAGAGGATGCCCAATATATGAGGGGGAAGTTTTCTTCCCTCTCATTCCTTTAATCCTCCAATAACAAATTACCAACTATAACACTTAATTTTTTTGAAAGAATCAAACATCATACAAGGTTGTTTAAAAAATGAGGCTTCCGCCCAAAGAGCGCTCGTTGATTCATTTGCAGGGTATTTATTTACCGTCGCTCGTCGATACATGCCAGATGAAGCAAGTGCACAAGATGTTCTTCAAGAAGGATTTATTAAAATCTTTAAGAATTTTCATCAATTTAGAAATGACCAAGGAAAGCTAAAAAACTGGATGAGCAGAATTGTAGCAAATGAAGCTCTACGAAGACGTAAAAAATATATGGATTACTACCAATCTAGCGATCCAGAAACACTTTACATTAAAGCTGACCCCAAAGTGTGGTCCGCTCTTCACGAAGAAGAAATATTAAATCTGGTAAGAGAATTACCAGATCAATATAGAATGGTTTTTAACTTATATGTGATGGAAGGATTTGATCATAAAGAAATAGGTGAAAAACTAAATATTAATGCCTCTACCTCTAGATCCAATTTGGCTAGAGCAAAGGCAATTTTAAGAAAAAGAATTATTCAAACAGAGAATAACGATTCATGGGAAAAGATAAACTTGAACATAGTATAAAATCAAAGCTTTCAACTTATGAAAGCTCCGTTAACACGGATAAATTGTGGGCTGGAATCCAAGCAGGCATGGGAGCTAGTGCTGCAGGAGCTACAGAAGTATCGACTTCTGCAGGTGCCACTTCAGCATTGAAAGGAAAAATGATAATTGGCTTAAGTATAGCTGCAGTTGCTTTGATTACTGTAGGGTCTTTATGGTACTTTAATGGTACAGATTCTTCTGACATTTTGAAAAACAACGAAATAAACACTGAGGAAATAACGGCTCCTGCTCTAGCAAATTCTTCAGACTTACAAGAAGCTGTAAATCTTGAAACAACTTCACCGATAGATATTAATTCTACAGTTGAAAAAACAGTTTCTACTTTAAATCAAACTACGTCTCCTAATCAAAAAACTATTTCTATAGATAAAACATCTACATTTTCTAATACACCTGCTACAACTAAAACAATAACTTATAATACAACAAGTCAAAACACCACCACGAGTTTCCCACAAAGCAATGCAACAACTTTGGGTTTAAACCAAAACCAACAGAACGGAACAAAAATCTCAGAAAGATCAATAAATAGTGATGAATCTGTTGTTGTTCAAATGGAAAATACCACAATTAATTCTTCCAAAGAAAACATTACTTTTTCAAACAACTCAAGCATTATGAGTGATGCAATGAAAGTGGAGAAAAGTGAAATTAGTTATTCAATGTTGGAAGGAAGTTCTTTAATGGGATTAAATGGCATACCTGTTGATTTTAGCTTTGATTTACAATTACCAAAAAATACGATAGAGTGTCCATCTTTCGGAGGTTCAAGTAATAGTGGAGGAGTATTTATGGGTGAAATTCAAGCTATTCCTTATTATAGTATTCCAAGGATAACTGCAACATCTGATGCTGGAGAAATATGGAAGCAAAACAAACTGGATACTGAATCATATTTAGAGACATTTCAAGTGAATCTTGTTGGAAGATATCAAATGAATAATGGCCTTTATTTTAATGCAGGAATCGGGTATGGACAACTAGATGAAAAGTTTGAATTTGCTTTTGAAGAAACATTCGTAACTCAAGAAGAGATTCCAGTTACTATAATTATTCGCCCTGACGGGAACAATGATACAATTCCTGGTCAAGGAGAAGTTACTCAAGATTCTACATCCATTGCGTCTACATACAATTACCATAGAATGGTAGAATTTACGGTAGGTTTAGGTTATGAGTTTGCTGTAAATCAAAGAATTTCAATTTATGGAGATGTGGGAATGTCAATAAATATATTTACCTCTCGAACCGGATTTCATTTACTTGATGATATTGATGTGGTAGATTTTAATAATTCATCTAGACCTGTATTTAATACCTCAACGGGATATAAATTAACTGGTGGTGTCGGACTTAGATATTATGCTGGAAATGGTGTTGTTCTATCCGCGGGACCTGAATTTAGATCACATATGTCAAATTGGATTAGAGATGAACATCCTATTGAATTAAGATATTTGGACATAGGAATGCGAATGGGTGTAGGATATATGTTTTAAATTGGTCTATTTAATTGTAGCAAACAAAACAGAAAGTTTTAGAAATGAAAAAACTCCTTTTCCTATTCTGCTTTCTTACAACTTCAATTTACACCTTTGCTCAAGATTTTGATTGGGTAAAACAATCTACTTCTGTAAATAACTTTACCAGTCATTCCATATTCTCTATTGAAGAGAGTGATCAAGATTTTTATATTGCTGGTGACTTCTGGACAGACATTAGCTTCGATAATGTTAACTTTTCAATTCAATCAGATGTAGCCGATGGGTTTATATTAAAGATAAATTCAATTGGAGACGCTCTATCATTCTGGCATTTTGAAAGTTCTGGCTATGTTCGAATAAATAAAATATTAAAGAATTCTATTTCAGGGAGTCTTATTGCAACCGGATATTATAATAATGACTTGACTTTTGAAAACAATTATTGGGAATCAGAATATTTTTCTAATGGATTTATCATGAGTATCGAGGAAGATGGAAGTATAGAATGGATTTCTAATTTTGAGGGACAAAATGAGGTATCTTCAGGAAGTGGAGATGGATTAGCGGTTGATAAAGAAGGGAATATTTATGTTGGAATTGAGGCATTCGGAAATGTTGAAATAGATGATCAATTGTTTGAATTTGAACCAGAAACATCTGGAATAATTATAGCTAAATTTAGTAGTCAAGGAGTGTTATTGACTACTAATGATTGGAAAGGAATAAGTTTTGAAGGAATTATTGATATTACAGAATTAATTATTGATGATAGTAATGATTTAGTAATAGTAGGAGCTGCTAGTGGCGACATAGAAATTCAAGAGGTTAATTATAGCTTTTCTCCGACAACAACACAGCCATTTATAATAAAAATAGATACAGATCTAAATCTTCAATGGCTAAAAACATACTCTAGTAATCGATGTCATATTTTAGATATTCTAATCGATGGGAATGATATGGTATTAAGTATGCAATACAATGATTTTTTACAAATTGAAAATGAAACCTTAACAGGAAGTGGATCTTGGGGGGATATGGCAATTATTTCTTTGGATGTAAATGCGAATTTAAATTGGGCAAAGAATTTTACTTTAACTGAAAATGGTGGAACTATTGGGGTGTATGGGAATTCAATTAATGAGTGGAATAATACCTATTATATTGGAGGAATGTATCAAGGAGATGTAATTCATGAGGGAGAGGTAATATTAGACAATGTGGAAGGTATAAGTTATCAATATCCGTTTTTACTTACTCTTAGTAAATCAGGGGAAGTAGAATCAATAATTGATTTTATAGGGAGTAATGGAATCGGTGCTATCTCCGATATAAATTCTACAGAAACTACCTTGATTTTTGGAGGAGCATTTTCACAACATTTGTTAGTAAACGAAACAGTCTTATCTGCTCCTAATTCAGCTTTATTTTATGCAGGATTATCCAATGAAATTAATAATATAAATCAAACAGATATCAATGAATATATTTCTATACATCCTACAATATCTGAAAATAGCATAAATATAATATCGAAATTAGCATTTAATAAACTTGAAATAATTTCTTCAAATGGAACTCTTTTAAAAGAGATTAGTAGTACGGAAACGTTAATTGATATTCGGGATTTACAATCGGGAATGTATTATTTATCGATTGAAACAGAATTAGGTACAATTACTAAAGCGTTTATTAAATTATAATTAGTACTTATCTTTTTTCCCATAGGAAATACAATATAAATCCTACAGCTGCACCACCTAAGTGAGCAAGGTGAGCAATCCCTGAGTTAGCACCTCGACTAAAAGAGAATAGATCAATAGCAATAAAAATCAGCGCTAGATACTTTAGAGGAATTTGAATAGGAATAAATAATAGTCCTGCCTTTGAATTTGGAAAATAACATGCAGCTAAAGTCAATATAGTGAATACCGCTCCTGATGCTCCCAATAAGTGAAAAGTAGAAGTAACCACAAATGTATTAAATAAGAAAAAAGCTAAAGAGGCTAACACACCTCCTGCCATAAAGGCAATAAAGGTTTTCTTTGGTCCTATCCTATTTTCAACCATTGGTCCAAAAAAGAAAAGAGTCAACATATTGAAGAAAATATGCCCTGGATCTATGTGCGTAAACATAGAACTAACAAATTGAAAGGGTTGAAAGTATCCACCAGCATAATCATTTAATGGCATTATATATTTGACATTGACACCTTGAACTAATGCAATTTGAATCATTATAAAAACCACCACATTTATGATGATCATATTTTTAACTACAGGAGTGATTTGTCGCATTATTTTGTAATATTAAATCTTTGAAATATCTCTTCTAATGTAAACGTAGCAATGACACACTTGTTTGATGGAGATAGATAAGGATGTTCACAAGCGAATAATTTATCGACCAAGGTACGCATTTCTTCCATTGACAATTTTGCATATTTATTTACTGCCATTCTTTTTGCCATTCTTTTCGCAATTGCTATCTTTTCTTCTTCTACATCTTTTTCGTCTGTAATATTTTCAACTAGACTAAATAATTCATCTTTTATTTCTCCTTGCTTTTCAAATTCTTCAGGTAAACTTCTTACAATAAATGAGTCTCCTCCGAAGTCTTCAATTTCCCACCCTATAGAATTTAAATAAGGGAGAACATTTCTCATCATTTCTGCTTGAGAAGCTGAAAAATTTATTGTTTCAGGGAAAAGACTTTGTTGGGCACTTGTTTCATTCGTATTTATTTTATTTAAAAACTGTTCGAATAAAATTCTTTCATGTGCCGCTTGTTGATCTATTAAAATAAATCCTGATTTTATAGGAGATAAAATATATCTATTATGTAATTGAAATAATTTATTGTCTTGTAGATCGTCAATTAATTTTTTATCTGATTCTTCTTGATACATTTTACTTTCAACGGTAAAGACCTCCGACGTATCGTTTGAAGAAATAGGTTGTCGAGGGGTTTCTGGTTGAATATCAATAAGGCCTTCATACAGTGATTCCCAATTTTTTACATTTGCCTTTTCTTGTTTTTTATAAGAATCATATGCTTTTTCGTTATCCGATTGAGAAGTTCCTGCTGAAGATCGGATAGAATTAAAGTTCCCTTGTAAACTAGGACCAGAACTATTAAAATTAGTCGAGTCAAAATCGATAGAAGGGGTCAGATTATGCTTTCCTAGTGCATGACGGATTGCGACTTTAATGTAATTATAAATTAAGCGTTCTTCTTCGAATTTTATTTCTTGTTTCGTAGGGTGAACATTGACGTCAATCTTGGAAGGATCAATGGTAAGATAAATGAAAAAACCTGGATGAAGATCAGCAGAAATAAGATTTTCAAATGCAAATCTCACCGCGTGATTCATGTAATTACTTTTAATAAATCTATTGTTGACAAATAGATATTGATCTCCTCTTGTTTTTCTTGCATGTTGAGGTTTCAATATAAAACCAGAAATTCCTAGAACATCTGTTGACTCTTCTAGTGGTACAAGTTTTTCATTCATAGATTTCCCGAATACATTTACAATTCGTTGGCGTAAATTTCCAGAAGGTAAATGATAGATTTCATTGTTATTATGAAATAAGGAAAATTTTATTTGAGGATAACAAAGGACTATTCTATGAAATTCATCAAGAATATGTTTGTATTCTGTCGGTTCTGATTTTAGAAATTTCCGTCGTGCTGGCACATTAAAAAATAGATTTTTAATAGAAATACTAGTTCCGTTTATTGCTTGACATGGCTCTTGCTTGATCACTTTACTACCCGCTATGTTAAGTAAAGTTCCTATATCGCTTTCTTTTTCTTTGGTAATAAGCTCGACTTGAGCAATTGCAGCTATAGACGCCATGGCCTCTCCTCGAAAACCCATTGTATTAATAGCAAATAAGTCTTCAGAATTTCTGATTTTGGAAGTAGCGTGTCTTTCGAAGCACATTCTAGCATCCATAGGAGACATACCTTTACCATCATCTATTACCTGGATTAATGTTTTCCCGGCATTCTTCAAGATTAATTTTATAGAAGTACTATCAGCATCGATTGCATTTTCAAGTAGTTCTTTAACCGCAGAAGCAGGTCTTTGTACGACTTCACCAGCAGCTATCTGGTTCGCGATAGAATCTGGTAACAATTGAATTATGTTACTCATTTATTTAAGCATTTCTTGTAAAATATGTCCGAAACTTCCCAAGCCAAAAATCACAAGAAGTAAGAGTACGGCGATTATTATTAGAATTCGGATATTACTTTTTCGCCGTATTTTAGATGCGGTATTATTTTTGTCATAGTAGTATGGGCGAGAGGTGTATCCCATTTTGATTCGAGCTTTCATTGCTTCTAACGACTCATCATCAGTCGTGTCATAATCTTTCATGAAATTTTCAAGCTTCTCTTTCTTTTCATCGTAGAACTGGGGGATATAATTAAATCCCTGTGTTCCTGTTCGCCTTCCTAAGCCTAAAAATCTCATCGTTTCTCTCTTTTCCCAAAGATACAATTTTCCTCTAGGAAACTCCTCTTTTCCTCACTTCTGCTCTTAAAATTGGTACAATTTCTTCCTCAAACCATTGATTTTTTTTCATCCATCTATTATTCAGAGGAGATGGGTGAGGGAGAACAAAGAACTTTGGTAAGTATTTCTCGAAGGATTCAACTTTTTTAGTTAGGCTTATTTTTTTGTCTTTTGGCAAATAATAATCTTGGGCATATTTACCTATTAGTAGGATTAATGGGGAACCTTCAATTTTATTAAATAATTTTTCGTGCCATTGTGGAGGTAAGTCACCAGATTTTCCTTTTCCTGGATAACAAAATCCCATAGGAATTATTCCGAAATTTTGTGAATTGTAAAACTGTTCATTGTCTACTTCAAGCCATGTTCTTAATCTACTTCCACTTTTATCATCCCATGGGATTCCTGAGTTATGAACAACGCGACCTGGAGCTTGACCAATTACTATGATTTTGCTTTTTTCGTGGCAATCAAGGATTGGGTTTGGACCCAAAGGCAATTTTTCTTTGCATATGGTACAAGCGCGAATTTCTGCCAGCAAATGTTGCATTGTTGCATAATTATAAGAAAAGGTCACCCATAATAGGCGCTTTTTCTAGTTTTAATAAATATTTTTTCATGTCCAAACCTCCAGAGTATCCTACTAGATTTCCACCTTTTCCAATTATTCTATGACATGGAATAATTATAGGAATAGGATTAGCTCCATTTGCCTTTCCAATTGCTCTTACTTTTTTAACATTACCACAAATTATGGCCAGTTGAGAATACGAATAAACGGTGCCGTAATCCATTTTTGAAAGCTCTCTCCACACTTGCTTTTGAAATGAAGTTCCCGACTCTAAATCCAAAGGTACTGTAAAAACTTTCAATTTACGGTCAAAGTACTCGTCAAGTTCTATTTTGGCTTGACCAATAAATTTATGAGACCGTTCTTCATACTTTTCTTCAGTACGTTGAATGCTAGTTATTCCGGCTTCCGAACAAAAGATATTAAAATGACCCAATGCACAATAGTAAGATTCAACGTATTTCTTTAACATTGGTTTTTAGATAGTTCATCGATAAAAGTAGGTTAATAATCTTAATTTTGATTGATCATGGGATTAAAAGATTAATCTTAGTGTTCTAAGATAAAACGAAACAATATGAATGTACTTTCTTTACAGAATGTCATCAAGGACTATAAAAACCATCGGGCAGTAGATAATGTCTCTTTTGATATGGAAAAGGGCAAAATATTTGGGCTCTTAGGCCCAAATGGTGCTGGAAAAACTTCCCTAATTCGAATAATTACTAGTATTACAGCTGCTGATAGTGGTCGGGTATTATTAGATAATGAACCAATCAACCACAGAACTCCAGAACATATTGGATATATGCCAGAAGAAAGAGGGCTTTATAAGAAAATGAAAGTTGGAGATCACCTTATTTACCTTGCTGCTTTAAAAGGATTGAATAATAGAAAGTCAAAAGAGCGAATTAATTATTGGATGGATCGTCTAGATATTTCATCATGGTACAACAAGAAAGTGCAAGAGCTTTCAAAAGGAATGCAGCAGAAAATTCAATTTATAGCTACTGTTTTACATGAGCCTAGTTTAATTATTTTGGACGAACCTTTTTCTGGCTTAGATCCAGTTAATACGAATATTATAAAAGAGGAGATTAAAAGATTAAATGAAGAAGGAGCAAGTATTATTTTCTCTACACACAGAATGGAAAGTGTAGAAGAAGTTTGTGAAGATCTTGTATTAATTAATAAGGGAAAAGTTCAATTAACTGGTAATGTTAAAGAAGTCAAAGAACAATTTAAAGAGAATAAATACGAATTAATTGTAGGTGAAGGAAGTTCATTAATTTCTAGTAATGGAATAAAAGTAGATTCTTTAGACAATAATGTATATAATCTTGAAGGAAACTCTGAAGGTGAAGTTTTGTCTTTTCTTAAAGATCAAATTAATGCAGATGTTCGGGTAAAATCATTCAAAGAAATATTACCAAGCATAAATGATATTTTTATTAAACTAGTAAAAAAACCAGGAAACGATGAATAAATTATGGACAATAACTGGTAGAGAATATTTAGTAAGAGTAAAATCGAAGAGTTTTATATTGGCAACATTATTAACCCCTCTTGCTTTTGGTGCATTTTTTGTTTTTTCTGCATTAATTGGATATTATTCCGCTGACAAAGATCAAGTTTTACTCGTTGCAGATGAGGGAAATCAAACAGGAAGATTTCTTCCTGATGATGGAGCTTTTAAATATGAGTATACGGCATTATCAAGTGATTTAGCAAGAAAAGAATTTGATTCTAAGGACTATTCTATTTTTATAAATATTCCTATTAATTCGGATACTACCAATGCAAGGCAAGCAACTTACGTAAGTAAAGAAAAGATGGGTATAACATCCATTGATAGAATTGAAAAAGATATAGCAGAAGCTTTTAGAAAACAACGAATAGATAATTCAACAGTTAACCAAGAATTATTAAACACTTTCGATGTTGATGTAAATCTTGAAAATGCAGATTTTTTAGCATCGAAAGGCAAATCCAATGAAAGTAAATTGAATACAATTGTTGGTTCCGGAATAGGTTTTTTAATGGGCTTTTTAATGTATATGGTAATATTTATTTACGGAGGAATGGTGATGCGATCCGTTATGGAAGAGAAAATAAATAGGATTGTTGAAGTAATTATTTCGTCAGTAAAACCATTTAAATTAATGCTTGGAAAAATATTGGGTGTAGGTGCTGTTGGCCTTACTCAATTAGTTGTATGGTTAATATTAATTCCAATTATTTTAATTGTTATTAGTTATTTTATGGGTATCGATGGATCTCAGTATGGAAGTATGTCCGATATGAATACTGGAATTCCGCAAGAACAATTAAATGAATTAAATTTCAGTAATATTTTATTGGAATTACAAAGAATGAATTGGGTGATGATAATTCCAGTTTTTGTTATTTGTTTTCTTGGAGGATATTTTATTTATGCATCATTATTTGCAGCTATGGGTGCAGCAATGGGTGATGATATGGGGGAGTCTCAATCACTTATGATTCCTATAATTATACCAGTATTAATTGCATTTACTATGTTATTGCCTATCATGAATAATCCAAATGGTAAGCTAGCAATTTTCGGTTCTATGTTTCCATTATTTAGTCCTATTTTACTCCCAGCCCGATTAGCGTTTGATCCACCGTGGTGGCAAATTGTGATTTCTATATTGTTATTAATAGGTACAGTAATAGGAATGATCTGGTTAACAGGAAGAATATATCGAGTAGGAATATTATTATATGGAAAAAAGACATCTTTGAAAGAAGTAGCGAAATGGATGTTTTATAAGAGCTAAAGAGTAGTGTTAAAATTTTGCTGATCTGTAATGATGGTAGGCTTTTGCTGATTACGTAGTACGAGATTTAGGGACGAATGGGAATACTTGTTCACATATTCCTAAATCATTTCCTTCTATTAAACTTTTGAAAATCTAAAATAATGGAATTAATTAAATGCGACTGGTGCAGAGGAAGTGATTTGTACCAAAAGTACCATGATGAAGAATGGGGAGTGCCTAGTTTTAATGACGAACATTTATTTGAAATGTTGATTCTTGAAGGGAACCAAGCAGGCTTGTCTTGGAGTACCGTTCTTAATAAAAGAGAAAACTTTAGAAAGGCATTAGATGGATTTAATGCGGAGAAAATAGCTCGCTATGATGATAAAAAAAGAGCAGAACTTTTGAATAATGCTGGGATTATTAGAAATAAATTAAAAGTAAATGCAGCGATTGTAAATGCTCAAACTTATTTGAAGATTAAAGAAACTGGTACTAGTTTTTCAGATTATTTGTGGAAATTTAATGAAGGCCGAGTTACGATTAATAACTTTAAAACGATGGATGATATTCCTGCTACAACAAAAGTTAGTGACATTATGTCCAAACAAATGAAAAAGGATGGCTTCAAATTCGTAGGATCAACTATAATGTATGCTCATATGCAAGCAACAGGCATGGTCAATGATCATATTGTTAGTTGCTTCAGATATAAGCCATGTAAAGAGTTGGCTGTTTAATAATACTAGAAGTTATATATAAATTAAAAAGATAAGAAAACGGAATTCCGTTTTCTTATCTTTCATACGATTAACCTGTGATAGTTTTAATAGCGTGTAAATCAATAAAAAGCATAAATGGACTTATCTCGATTCAGCTAATTATTAGCAATTATGAAAAATTGTTATATCATAAACATTAACTTCATTCCCTTCACAATCCGTAATAAATGCATAAAAAGTTTCTTCTGTTTGGGGTGCGCAAACTTGTTCAAGAATTGCTCCTGTTGAATTTCCAGGAATTGTAACTTCTATATCTCCTGCAAGATTCTTAATTACTAAATCTGAAGAATATGTATTTGTTACTGTAATTCTAAAATAACAACAGTCTCCAAAACCGCCCATTGGTACAATTGTATGAATTACGTTTCCTGATTCGACATTACAACTACAATCTAAAATTAAGTCACAGTATAATATAAGTTGCCCATTTACATATCTAAATCTTGTTAGGTGAATTGGTTCATCACCAGGACATACAATATATTCATCCCGAGGAACAGTTCCTTCTTCTGTACGATATTTTGATTTCGTTTCAATATCAAGAATAAAATGACAACAACCTTCGTCATCTATAAATGAAGGTTGTAAATAACCATCACTACAATGCCTTGTAGAAATTAGAAATTCATCATCAGAAGTGGAATATTCTTCTGTTAAATCAGTTGTACAGCTAGAAATTAGTAATGTTAGAAATAACAGTAAAGTTGAAAAGATAGTTAAAAAGATTCTCATAATATTAGTTTATATAATTGAATATTATTTCCTAGTAGAGATTCATTAATTATATAAAGCAAAAGAACACTATTTGTGACAACGACAATAGTTTTTTTAGTAAACTAATGTTCTAAAAAACCATTTTAGGATAGAACTACAATTCTATTGACCTTAGTTTTTCTTCCATTTCCAGACCATTACTGAAATTCCACCTATTATAAAAGGAATTGAAAGTAATTGTCCCATATTTAATGACATCCCATCTTCAAAACCTACTTGATTAATTTTAAAGAATTCAATAAAGAATCTTGCAATAAATAATAAGGCAAAGAATAAACCAAAAATAAATCCTTTATTGAATTTTTCTCTTTGTTTTTTATATAAATAGAACAGAATGAAAAAGATTAATAAGTAAGCCATGGACTCGTAGAATTGACCAGGATGTCTTGGTATATTATCAACTCGTTGGAAGATTACTCCAGCATCTGATCCTGTCGCTTTACCTATAATTTCTGAATTCATTAAATTTCCTAAACGGATAAATACTCCTGTAAGAGATCCTCCTACTGCCACTTTATCTAATACCCCGAAAAAGGATTTTTTACTTTTCCAACAAAACAATGCAATAGATAAAAACACACCTAGAATCCCTCCATGTGAAGCTAAACCTTGATATCCTTGAAAGACCATTTTACCATTATCAAATCCTACAGGCAACAGCATCTCAATTGGATGACTTAAATAATACCCCGGCTCATAAAACAAACAATGGCCTAAACGTGCACCTACAATAGTTGCTATAAAAACATACATTGCAAGTTTGTCTATTTCCTTTAAAGTGTAGCCATCAGCAATAAATAAGCGTTTAGCTATCTGAAAGCCTAGAATTAGCCCTCCCGCAAAGAGAAGACCATACCATCGTATAGATAGTTTCCCAAAGAGATTTATAATTTCGGGATCTACGTCCCATACAATTGCTCCAAAAAATTGATTCATCTAACAAAAGTAGCTTTTTTATCCAGCACAAGCTTTTAATTCTCTTAATTATTGACTCATATGCATTTGATTTCTACAAAGGAGCAAATTTTAGGGTCGAACTTATAAGCCCTCCTATTAGTACTAGACAAATCAACCAGTATACAAAGTGCAAAAGAATATATTTCCAGCCTCTCATTTCGAATAATGAGTTAATTGCAATTATAGGAAGAACAAAGAAAAACGAAATCATTCCTCCATGAATCGCTCCATGTAAAAATGATCGATGACGATCTCCATAAGTGTTCATCAATTCATTGAATGTTGTTTGAGCAGAACTGCCAGCTTCTAAAATATCTGGATAAAGCATACTAAAAACTGCTCCTTGATGAATCACAATACTTGACATCAAAAAAGAGGCTAAAACCGAAAAAACATAAGTTGCAACAAATGTCACAATCATGTTTGGGTTCTTTTCTTTAATTGATTCTTCAGTGAATCCATTAATTTTCATCCATGTGTTTCCGATTACATTCTTGTTATAATAGATGAAACCTACGATGAGTGGAATAAATCCTGCCACGAGAAACATGTACCAATTAGTCGGCATAATTCTGATTTTAGTTTGTTATTGATTGTTTTAAAGATATATAAAAAACTAAATAATTAATCTTTTATATAATAATCTCTTATTTAATTATTCTATTTAATTTTTCAAAAACAATGTCCTTAGCAAGTTTCTCTTTTATGAACTTTCTCCCATTTTGAATGAGTTCTCTTTTTAATTTGTCATCTGATTTTAATTCTTGAATTTTTAATGCTAAATCATCCGCATCATTCGATTTAAATAATAAAATAGCTTTTGACTTCTGAGCAATTTCTCTTATTCCTTCTATATCATTCCCTATAACTGGAACATCCATTTTCATCGCTTCAAAATTTCCTATTCCCATAGGTTCTGAAAATGCTGGTGTAATAAAAACATCGGATTCGGCGAACAATACACCAATGTCTGATCGAGATTTATAGGCATGAAATGTTATATTAATTTCAGAATATTTATTTCTGATTAATTCGTGATCTTTTTTTGCTGGTCCTACTGCAATTACTTTTGAAGGAAAACTTAATTTTTGAACAGCATTTAATAAAGTAAATAATCCACCAGATGTATAATTTGTTTTTATAAAAAGAATGGTAAAATGCGAAGTTGGAATTTTTACTTTTGGATGTAAATCCAAAGAAGAAAAATATAAAAATTCAATTTTATCTTTCGGACAGGAATATATTTTATTTATCTGATCCAACATTTGTTCAGAGTTCGTGTGTACTTTCTTTAATTTGGAAATAGCTCTTTTTTCAATTCCTTTCAAAATTTTCCGAAATAATTTTCTTTTAATTGTCTGATGGGGATATACATCATTCATATATTGCGAGTCATGCAAAAATCCTATTATATTTTTGTGGTCTAGTTTCTTTACACTTACCGCTGACTCTATTACATTGTTGAAATAGATTAAATCATAGGAAGAATAGTCTAAAGATTTTATTTTACTATAAATTGCCTTAGAAATGTTTTTTTGATAGATAATAGGAAAGGCGGATGCTTGTTGGTTGACTTGAATAAAGGTATCATTGTTTTCAATACTGACAACATCGACAGTATGACTATTTTCTTCTGCCCATTTCAGAAATAATTGAGCAAATATTGCTGCGCCATTGTGACTTTTGTAAACGTAACTGCTTGAAAACAGTATGCGCATAGAATAGATTTTGTTTTTTGCAAAATAAAACAAATGATAATAACATTTATATTTGAGAAAATATTATTTATGAACAAGCTAACTTTTCTAGTTGGAATTATCCTAGTTGCATTTTTCGGAGGTGCGTTATTTATGTCAAATGCTACACTTTCAGCAGAAGATGAAAAGGTTATCCATTCTCTTCCACAAGTCATACGATCAGTACCCATAGCCGATTACGTGGATTTAGGTGGAGAACGAATTCCTATTGAAGCGCATGATGTGAAAGAACGACTAGATAGGGAATTAATGGTCAATTCCTATTGGCACTCAAATACTATTCAGAATATTAAGATGTCTCATAGATACTTTCCTATTATCGAAAGAATCCTAGCTGAAGAAGGCGTTCCTGATGATTTTAAGTACTTAGCTGTCGCAGAAAGTGATCTTAGATTGAAAACTTCATATGCTGGGGCAAAAGGATATTGGCAGTTTATGAAAGCCGCTGGGAAACAATATGGGTTGGAGATTAATGATGAAGTTGATGAAAGATACCATATTGAACGATCGACAAGAGCAGCAGCTAAATATATAACATACTTAAAGAATCGATTTGGATCATGGACAAGTGCAGCTGCTTCATATAACATGGGACCAACTCGTTATAACAAACTTTCTAAATCTCAAGGATCTACTAATTATTTTGATCTGAATCTTAATGATGAAACTAGCCGTTACGTTTTTAGAATTCTTGCATTTAAATATATTTTGAGTGATCCTGAGAAATATGGATTTATTATTCACGACAATGAGAAGTATCAACCGCTTAATAATTTCTACATAGAAACAGTTGATAAATCAGTTTCAAGTTGGAGTCAATTTGCAAAGGAAAGAGGAATCAGCTATCGTGATTTAAAAGTGTACAATCCATGGTTAATTGATTCAAAGCTGACCGTAATCAGTAATACTTATCAAGTTAAAATCCCTAAGAATTAGAGGCTTACTTTTATTTATATTTCTTTTAATTTTTTCTTTTTGCTCGTGCAATAAGGCAAAGATCAATGACACTATGCCTATTTCCGAAGGACAAGTAGAAGACGATTTTGGGTTTAAACCCAAAGAAAAAACATTCAAGGCTCTACCGGATTACGATCTTGCAAAATGGGTAGAATTAAAAAACTCAAAATCTGTAAAAGTTGACATGAGATATGCAACTTCTGACAATTTCATGAAAGAAGTTATTTACCCATGTGGCAGATGTTTTCTAAGGCCGGAAGTAGCAGATAGTTTAGAAAATGTAATTGAAAAATTTCGAAAACTAGACCTTGGAATTATATTATATGATTGTTTTAGACCACTTCCTGCTCAGCAAAAGTTATGGGATATCATGCCAAATGCAATGTATGTTACTCCCCCTTGGAAAGGCAGCATGCACAATAGAGGTCACGCGATTGATGTTGGTTTAATTGACCTGAAAACAAATCAAATTCTTGACATGGGAACGTCTTTCGATTTTTTTGGAAAAGAGGCACATTATGCATTTTCAGGTTTACCAAAAGAAATTATCGATAGAAGGGTTTTATTACGAACGACAATGGAAAAACATGGTTTTTCTGGAATTCGAACTGAATGGTGGCATTTCAGTTTGAAGAAGAATTTAATGCCACTTTCAGATTGGGAATGGCTTTGTGAATGAATTTTTCGGCATAAATTGACCATCTACTGTTTCAGAATGACCACTTACTAAATTCTTTAAAATACATGTAAAGGATGTCCTACTTTTGGTGAAAAACTTACCAAAATGAAATGTCTGCAACCCTTAATTAGTCAAGTTGAAAAACGGTTTGTTGTTAATAAAATTAAAAGTATCATTTTTTTATTTTCGATAATTCTGCCCATTATCACATCAGCTAATTCTTGCCCCAAAAGTGAAACCGAAGGCTCAAATCAGATATTATCCGATTTTTATAATTCAATGAATGGAGACAATTGGGTGAATAATACAAACTGGCTTATTGATCCGGATCCATGTACGTGGAATGGAATATCATGTAATGGGGCGGGAGAGGTTAGGAAAGTCATTTTAGATGACAACAATTTAGTAGGAACATTATCAGCATCTAATAGTTTGTGTGATTTGCCAGCCTTAACTGACTTAAATTTAAGTTTCAATTCTATAGGGGGACATTACCAGAATGTTTTTTTAATGGCATATATGATGTCAATTTAAAAAACAACATGATTGAAGGTTCTATTCCAGAAACCTTTGTAAATATTACTAATTTCTCAATAATAAATATTTCGAATAACTCTCTGTCTGGTTGTTATCCTAATTCTTTTTCACCTTTATGTAATTCTTATTTATCAAATTCTACAGTAAGTGATGGAAATGATTTTGATGCGGATTGGGAAGATTATTGTAACGAAGGAATGGGAGTTTGTTGCGAGAATATCTATGAAATTGATTTAAACACAATAAAAAGTGGGACTTACTATGCAGCTAAGGAAATCAAATTGTCAGGAACCCTATTAAATCCAAAGAGTTTACAACTTAAAACAAAGACAGTTGTAGTTGATAATCCAAACCCGAGCACAAACCAAGGAAATATTGAAATTGATCCGAATGGTTGTGATGATGAAAATGCATTGCATTTTGATGGAGAAAATGACTTCTTACAAACAGCATACTCTTTCTTTCCTTATGAACATTCTATTTCATTATGGATGAAAGCAAGTAGCCCTACTAGTAGCCCTGCGGATACTAGATTTTTCTCAATCTTTACAGGTTTTGAATTCTTATCTTTGGGAATTAATGACACATCACCCTATAATCTTTGGATAGTTGAATCCTCAGATGGTCCAGATAATTTTGGTCCGACATTGGTTGATGATGAATGGCACCATATTGTATTTACATCTAGTTTAACAGAAAGAAAAATTTACATTGATAATGTGTTGTTAAAAACGTTTAATACTTCATTTGAAGTTGAATCTACTTTATTCAGAATTGGACGTTGGGTAGGAGGAGGAGCAATTACCCAATATAAAGGATTGATTGATGAATTTAGAGTGTATAATCGTACATTAAGCGAGGCAGATATTTATCAAGAATATAATTGTGGAGTCATTAATAATGATGATATAGTCATCTATTACAATTTTGATGAAGGTTTAGCTTATGAAGACAATTCGGGAATAACTGAGGTAATTAATCAACAAGGAAATTCGGATTACAATGCAACAATGAATAATTTTTCATTATTGGATTCTGTAAGTAATTTTGTTAATCCTTTGGAGATAATTGCTGATGATTGTTGTGATGCTACATTTACCACACAATGTTTGAAAGTAATTGCGCCATTAGATGAAAATTCGGAAGTTGAATTAATGGCTGAAGATTTTGATTCTGGGACAACTCTTAGTTGCGATGATTCTTTTACAATTTCTTTTGATCAAGAAGGATTAATTACTAGCCAAACATTTGATTGCGACGATGAAGGTTTGCAAACGATTACAATTTACTATTTGTCGGAAGGTGGAATTTTAGACACGTGTGAAGCGATGTTATTGATACAGGACATGGATGATGTTTGTCCTTAAAGGACTCAATTGGTTTCATTTATTTGGAATAATAGTTTGATTTATATGTAACTTGAATTAGCTTGCTTCGTTTTGATTACATAAATCAAAATCCCCAGGTTATCTTTAGTAAGAAAACATATTATCCTATTCCATTACTTCAAGATTATATTTCCTACTATGATGTAGTGGAATATAAGAGTATTGATAATAAGCCATTTAATATTTCTGATTTTCCAAGAACAGCACTAGATATGGTGTTCTGTTTTGATGGGAATATTAGATTAAAGCTTAAAAAGGATTCAGTAATAGATATAAATTCTGCTTATTTTATAGGGAATTTTGATACTCCCTACACTATTTCTTTTTCTTCATCACTTTCTATAATTCATGTACGATTTAAAACCCAAGGAATTTATCCTTTAACAAAAATTCCTTTGGCTAAAGTTTTAAATCAAGCGGTGTCCGTTGAAGACTTAATTAATCAATCTGTCGCTGATCTTTATCATAGAATGGGTGAAAAAGATTCATTTATTGATAGAATAAAATTACTAGAAACTTTTTTAATCAAGAAGTATTCCAAAAGTACAATTAATTATAGATTGAATCATGGAATTAATTTAATCCAGCAGAAAAAAGGAATGGTAAACATAAAGGAACTAAGTCATGAATTAAATACCAATTATAAAAGTTTGGAAAGGTGGTTTAAAGCGAAAGTGGGTTTAAGCCCCAAAAAATTCTCTTCAATCACTCGGTTTAAAAATATTTTAGAGGATTTAGAATCTTGTGTACAACCCTCATGGATGACATTAGTAAATCAATATGGGTTTTATGACCAATCACATTTTATTAAAAAATTTGAAGAATATGCTGGTTTAAGCCCAGAAGATTACTGGGAAAAATCACAAGTGTCCAATTTTTACAATGATTAGAAAAACGATCTATTTAGCTTTGTGTAAATTATAAATGAATAATTATGCAAAAAGCTATTGGGATAAGTTTTATAATCTTCTGTTTTCTTGGAAATATTTTAAAAGGTCAATCATCTTTTTTAAGTCAACCTACTTTTACTGTAAGTGTGTTTAATCATTCTATAGGTATTCCAGTAAAGGATGCTTTTAAATTTCCAGTAAATCTTGGAGTTACTGCAGGTGTTGAATTTTCTTATTCTTCAGCTCCCATTCCAAAGCATCTTCAACGATTCGAAATGGGATGGTATACGCACAAAAATGCAGGAA
>CAYOIL010000003.1:0-21734 GCA_964403985.1 uncultured Saprospiraceae bacterium | reverse complement strand
GAACTAGCTTTTGGATAAAGTCTGATTATATTCGACGAGTTACTCATAAATCTGGTTTTGAAATGGACTTTCAAGGAGGCGTTGGATATATACATGATTTTAACTATAATCAATCCTATGTTTTAAATACAGAAGGGCAATATGAGAAAATTAAAGATTCAGGAAATGGTGGAATGCTATTTTCTTTAGGAATTGGAACGTCTTATTCTGTAGAAATAAATGATCATACTTCAATCATTCCGTTTATAAGATACGAAGCAATGCTTCAAACACCTTATTCTGAATTATTACCTTTTTTACCTCATTCTATGTTTAATCTAGGAACACGGATTCAACTTTAAAATTATATTGAAATGATAAACAATAAATACATTTTGCCTTTGTTTCTGCTTGTACTTTTTTCGAATTGCAGCAAAGAAATAATGATTCCGGTTGACAATTGTGCAACAGAGGAAATAGATTTTAATATGGACCATAGTAAAGGAGAAGCTATTGAATTAATTATGGATAAATATGTTAAACTTGGATTTCCAGGACTTACAGTTTTAATCGCAACTCCGGATGAAGGAATCTGGATGGGTTCAGCAGGCTATTCTTCTTTAGAAGAACAAAAACCAATGACAACTTGTAATATATTTCATTCTGCAAGTGTAGCAAAAACCTATCATGTTACAGCAGCGATGACTTTAGTTGAAGAAGGGAAGCTAGAATTGGATAATACAATTGATGAATATTTGCCGGATTGGGTTTGTAAAGATTTACCTAATAAAAACAGTGTTACAGTAAGGCAGTTGATGAATCATACATCGGGAATTCCAGATTTTATATTGGAATTACAACATGTCCTTGATTATTTTCAAGATTTAATGAAGACATTTACTACAGAAGAATATTTAGAGTATATCTGTGGAGATGATGCTAATTTTGAAGCGGGAATGCAAACAGAATATTCAAATACTAACACTGTGTTATTGGCACTAATAATGGATGAAATTGCAGGAAATCATGCAGATGTAATTTCTAAAAAGATAATAGATCATTTAGATTTAAAGAATACTTTTTACAAAAATGAAAAAGAATATCCTGCTCCAAAAGGATCTGTAAATACATATTTTGATTTAAAGGGGAATGGGAAAATGGTTAATTCGACGGAATATGAAAGAAATTTCGCTAAAATGAATATTGGTCATGATGGAATGTTGGCAAGCGCTTATGATTACTATTTGTTTATAGAGGCATTGTTTTCAGGAAAAATCTTAAGTCAAGAAAGTCTTGATGAAATGATAAAATATGAATCTTATCCATCTGCTGTTAAAAGAGGAGAAGGTTTGGGCTTAGAAATTACTGAAGCACCGCTGGGATTATTAACTAGAATGGGGCATAATGGAGGCTCACTCGGAGCAGCAAATAATGTGTTTTATTATCCGGAAAAAGATACTTATATCATTACATGTAGTAATTATGGAGATTTTATTGATGGTCCATTAAATGCATTAAACTGGAGTGGTTTGGTAGGAAACCAGCAATGCTTATTAGGAGAATTAGAACTCCTACTTTTCGAGTAGTTGTTTTGTTTTTAAGAGGAAAGGGCTTTCGCCCAAAAGGATGAAATGCAGCTTTTATTTTTGGATAAGCTGCATGGATTTAATAGTAAGATCTTGTTCAAGTTCATTTGAATTCCATAGCGTGGAAAGAACGATAACATCTTCTGTTGTGAATGCTCCAGCCATTCCAAAAGCTGGGCTAGTAATATGAGGCTTTATTATTTTACTAATATAGACTTCATCGTGAAAAAGGTGTAATAAATAAGTAGAGTCATTTCCTGTTAATTTACCAATTCTATCAGCATATGATTCCAGCAGTTTTAAAGAAAGGTTCCCTTCTCCAGTATCAGGATCTTCATATGCACCAATCTGCTCAAACATGCTTTCATCCATGAATGGAGAAGAAGAGTCTTGAATAAATAAAGCTTTTTTGCCTTCCATTAATTTCACACCAAAATTAAATTGACCAGCTTCAGGAAATTGCGATTTAAATTCCGGAGAATTTAAATACTCCTTTATTTTTGGAAGATCTGCTTGAGAAACAAGTCCAATTAATGAGCTTGATTTATATGGTTTTTCTTTGATAGGACTAGATATATATTCTCCTAGAAAAGCACGAATGGGTTCATAAGAACTTGGTGGAATAGCATAAACAACTTTCAACATTCTAGACCTCTCAATTAATTGTCTGGCAGATGTAGTATCTGCAATTCCTATTCCATTGATTGAAATTTTATTCTTTTCTATAGAATAATCAATATAATCATCATATTCAGAGATTGCTTTAAGTCTTGAAACTACAGTTTTTGCATCCCGCTCATTTATTTTTTGAGTAGACTCTATATTAATGATTGTTCCTCCTACGGAATCAATGGTGGGAGAAGAACAAGAGACAATAAAAAAACAAGATATAAGTAAATAGAGATAGAATTTCATAATCGGTTTTAATGGCAAATATAAAGCTCAAGCGAATATTTAGCTAATAATAGCACGTCTAATCTAAAGCAAATTTGGTTCTTTCTGAACAACATCTCTTGCTAGACCTGTAGTCTAAGGTTAGTACATTTTTGTAATATTTACACATATGATTGATTGAACAAATAAGTAGTTGAAAGTATAGCAAAAGAGAAACAAGTTTTTTAATGACCTACCTATTTCTCCAATGTTAATTCTCGTCTGATTTCTATCCTAGTTCGTCGAGAATTATTTTTTTTAATGCACTTGTTTGGATTCTAAATTGTTGAAGACTATACACTTAACACAATTATTATGGGATTTTCAGGAATACATATACCCGGACATTCAGGCACTCAATTTAAGCATCGAAAAGTCTTTGAAAGAATAAAGAAATACGAAGAAAGTACGAAATACAGTGAAATTGAAATTATACAAACTCCTATTAAAAAGACAAGCCGTAGTGTCACAAAAGAGCCAACAAAAAGAGACCCATTGCTGATGTATATTTCTATGCTATTAGTAGCAACTCTTTTTGTATATGTTACCGTACATTATTATTCAAAAATCTATAGCATGAGTTCTTCAATTTCCTACGAATATGATGAAAAATTAGCTAATAATAAATCAATTCGCGAGATATCCCAAATTGAAGAAGGTTTAAAATGGGGATGTAAATGGTTGCAAAATGGTCATCTTACTCTATCTGAGAACAATTATAAAGATGTTTTATCCCTTCAACCTAATAACGAAGAAGCTCTTTGGGGCTTGACCCAAATAGAGGAAATGAGAACGAGCTTGATGATAGAAAATTTGTTTTGGAAATATAAGGATTGATATAAAAGCTAATTTTGTTCTTTTAAAAAAGGAAATTAGACAGCACCATTAAAAGGAAAACTTGGATATTTTGTATAATTGACTAAACGAAAAATCATTTAAGTTTTAATCTCTTTAAGAGATTAAGGTACATTTTTATTCTAATTAAAATATGTTAATCAAATCACACTAACAAATAAACATATCATGAATTTGAAGCCAATTTTTATTATTTCTTTTTAACTTTTAGGATTTTTAGTGTTTTCCCAAAGCAATAAAATTAATGATTTTCAGAAAGATAATTTGAATAAAAATTTTGGTGTAATTAAAAACAATTCAAAAGTAAAAGCATATTATATTTTCTATCCAACAAGCACTTCTAAAGATAAAAAGATAGATTATAATAAAAAGGAAAAATCACTTGATTTAAGGTTAGAGAAAATTAATTATTAAAAGCAAATTAATTCCCTACCTTATCTCAGCCCATATATCTTCAGTAAGATCGATGTCTGCCAAAGTCATTCCTCCTTTTACATTTTCTAATAAAAGTCCCATTCCTTTTATGTCGTGACTTGTAGAAACCATAGCTCCTGTTGATATTTTTTTCCACCCATTCCATGGAACATTAATCCCTTTTATAGGTAAAATCCCAACATACATTTCATAAGACTTCGGCTTGCCTTCAGCATCGAAACTCCATACGTATATATCACCAGGGGTTACTCCACCACTATTGTAAATTACTTTTAAGCGGTCTCCATCTTCCCCTTCAACTAATTCGTGACTTACTCCAGGATCATTTACTTTAAAAGGCGCAGTCATCCAAAACATATCATTGCACCAAAACGACCAAGCTTTGCTAACAGCTTTCTCTTCTTCTTTGCCACTTAACTTTTGATTTTGGGCGTAAGCCACTCCTGTAACTTCGTCTGGATCCAATAATACAGTTTTATCTCCCCATTTAATCTGTGCTAGATTGGCTTCTTTATCCCATATATAATGGTGATTCCCCATAAATGTCCATTTGAAATATCGAGTAGAATCCCAAGCTGATTTATCAAGGGCCTCATTCATTTTATCAATCATTAATGATGTTTTCTCCGATTGTATTCCCTCAGGCACCTTTTTGCTAAACAGGAAACAACCACCTACACCAGCAGTGATAATGATCATTACTATTACAAAGAATATTTTAAGAGCCTTTTTCATATCTATAGTTTTGAATCAAACACAAAGTAAAAGGAAAAGTTATCAAAATTCTATTCTTTGGTTAATTTATCGTTAAAACAAAAAGTATTCAAACAAGATAAAAAGTTGAAGCGTTTAAAATGGTAATCATTAAAGAATAAAAAATCAAAGAATGAAAAATGTAATAGGATTATTTTTTGCTGGAATACTAGGCGGATTAATGGTGCTAGCAGGCACACATTTTTTTGAATCTGATTCAGCAGAAACAATGGAGGTAAATTCTAAAGTTACCCCAGTTAATTATACAGAGGCAATTCCTTCTAGTAATATTTCATTTGTAGAGGCTGCCCAAAAGTCAACACCTGCAGTTGTTCACATTCGAGCAGAAGAAAGCGAGGCTCTTGCCCAACAAAGAATACAAGAAAACAGAAGAGAAAGAGGAAATAATAACGGATTTGAATTTTTTAATTTAGAAGAGTTCTTTGGTGGTCAAGGTGGTGGATTCGGCCAATTTTTTAGACAAAAAGGGTCTGGATCTGGTGTGATAATCGCCGATGATGGATATATAGTTACGAATAATCACGTAGTAGAATTTGCAGATAATATTATAGTAACATTAAGTGATAACAAAGAATATACAGCAAAGAAGATAGGAACTGATCCGAGCACTGACTTGGCAGTTATCAAAATTGAAGGTGAGAATTTCCCTACAGCAAAATTTGCAGATTCAGATGAAGTAAGAGTTGGGGAGTGGGTTTTAGCTGTAGGGAATCCTTTCGATTATCTAACCTCTACGGTTACGGCAGGAATAGTGTCGGCAATAGGGAGAGATATAAATATTATAAAAGAGGATAAGGCAATAGAAGAGTTTATTCAAACAGACGCTGCAATTAATCCTGGAAATAGTGGAGGAGCTTTAGTAAACACAAATGGGGACTTAATAGGAATTAATACTGCGATTGCAACTCCTACGGGAACATATGCGGGATATTCGTTTGCAATTCCTTCCAATCTTGCTAGAGATATTATTGATGACATTATCGCTAATGGCGATATAGAAAGAGCGAGTTTGGGAGTAGCGGGCTATGATTTAGATGAGGAGCTTGTAAAGACATATGACATAAAGGCAAATGAAGGTTTTTATGTAATGGAAGTAATTAGCGGCAGCGCTGCGGAATTTGGCGGAATCTTACCAGGGGATGTGGTTGTAGAACTCGATGATCAAAAGATTAAAGGATTTGATGATTTAAGCGAATCATTAAAGTTTGGAAAGGTGGGAGATGAGTTGATTGTCACAGTAAATAGAGATGGTAAACTGAAAGACATAAGAGTTCGCTTAAGGAAATCCTTATAAAAATTTAACATTATTTTCGAACTATATTAGTGTATAACTCGTTTATAATGAAAAGATAAAGTTGGTTTTTCGTTTTGTTTTGATGCGCCTGCTCTTCCAAAGAGCGGGCGTTTTTTTTACCTTTGCCGAAACATCTTTATGCTATTTATTATTCCTACGCCGGTTGGAAATTTAGGAGACATGACTCCACGGGCGATAGAAATTTTAGAATCTGTTGATTGCATTCTGGCAGAAGACACCAGAACAAGTGGGAAGTTACTCAAGCATTTTTTGATTACGACTAAAGCGCAAGCTTTTCATGCGCACAATGAGCACAAACAAGTTGAGCGAATTATTGAGCGAATGAAAGCTGGGGAACAATTTGCTTTGATTTCAGATGCTGGAACTCCAGGTATTTCTGATCCTGGTTATTTATTAAGTTCAGCCTGTCATGATAATGATATAAAAGTTTCTTGTTTACCTGGTGCTACAGCTTTCGTACCTGCTTTGGTAGCTAGCGGGATTCCATGTAATCGTTTTTATTTTGAGGGGTTTTTACCCCAAAAAAAAGGGCGTCAAACACGCTTAAAATATATATGTGCCTTAGACGAAACTGTTGTTTTATATGAGTCTCCTTATCGATTAGTCAAATGCTTGAAACAGTTATTGGAGTTTTGTGAAGAGGATAGAATAGCTTGCGTTTGCCGAGAAATTTCCAAAATGTATGAAGAAGTAAAGCGAGCTCCATTGTCGGAACTGATAATACATTTTGAGCAGAAAACAGTGAAAGGAGAGATTGTTGTTGTGTTAAAAGGAAAAGTGTAATAAAATGGGTTGGCTTACGCCCAAAAGTATTTTTAATCGTATTTTTTTATTCTTTCGTCTAGAAAAGAAAAAAGGTGTATACAAAAAGTGAATCTGAAAATGTTTTATTTTTATGAAAGCCATTTTTAACGTATTAAATGTTAAAATTATGATATACCAATTTTCTTTTATTGCTGTTTTATTCTTGTTTTTTTCTTGTAATAAAGAAATGCCGAGAGATATTTCGGATGGACCCTTTAACAGAATTGAAAGCCCTGTTTTTGAAAGCCCTATAAATCTTGCTGCAGATCCTTCCGTTTTAAGAATAGGTGATTCTCTTATGATGTATTATACTGCAGAGGATTTTAAAATTGGCGTTGCAATTTCAACTGATAATGGTGAATCATGGAATAGTCCAAATGGTGATAACTCAGAAGATTTTGCTGCTTTGGAAGGTAATCCAGATGGATGGGACAGAACCCTTGAAACAGTTGATGTATTAAAAGTAAATAACGAGTACTGGATGTATTACACTGGATATGTAGAGGGAGCTGATGATAATGGAGGAGTATTATCCAACTATGAGATAGGACTTGCAATTTCAGAAGATGGAATAAACTTTACTAGGCATCCGCAAAGTGTTGAAAATGCAATTCTTAGCAGAGATATTACAGATGAGAATACTGATGACCGACATGCAATGACAAGCCCCGGAGTTGTTTATGAAGACGGTATATTTTATATGATATATGCTGGTTGGAATATTACGGATAATTGGACAGGCCCCAATGCAGGTATTAGAATTTTGGGAGCGAAATCGTCGGATGGTGTAGACTGGGAAAAGTCTGAAACACCATTAATTTTACCTACAGATGTTACATATAACAATGATATAAACGAAGCGTCTCTTATTAAATCAGAAGATGGGTTTTGGTATATTCCATTTTCTACTGGAAGCTCTATAGGGATTGCTAGGTCTATGACTTTCGAAGGCCCATATGATATATATCCATCAGAAATAGTAATACCTCAATATTCTTGGGATAGTGAAGTTACAGCACCTGATGGAATTATAGAAAATGGGAAAATCAGACTTTGGTATCATGGAGTTAAAGCGCCTCTGTATTGGCCATGGGTAATAGGATATAGTGAAGCGGAATATCCTATGGAGTGGTAAAAGATTCGTTTATTAATTTCGTTTGTATTAAATAGTTATTTCTGGAGATAAAAGTTTCTATTTAATAAATCCAATACATTCTTTTACGACTTCGTTCAAGGCTCTTGGAATCAATAAGGTATCCCAAGGATGTTTTGCACCAAATATATGATCGCTATTTGATATTACTTTAAGTTGAGCAGAAGGGTTCCACGATTTCAATAATTCAGCTTCTAAGTATTTTACAGAAGGATCATCTTTAGCGTGAATGATCAGATGTGGAATTTTGAGTTCTTTTTCTGCTTTTTCTATGTCAAGGCGCTCCTTATTTGCCATGTAGTTTAAATAGAATTGGTAATTGTGTGGCATCATTTGCTTAGTACGGCTATTCATTACATATTTTACACCATTTCGCTTCCATTGCTCAAGATCTCCAATTGTTGATGACCGTTGACCAAAATTTGAGACGCTTGCAAACGTAATAAGTTTCTTTATCCTTGATTCTTCTGACGCTTTTATTATCGCAATTCCTCCACCTCTTGAATGGCCAATTAAAGTGATTTGCTCTTTGTCAATTTCATCTGTAAAGGGGCTATTATGATCTAAAATATGGTCTAGTATTGAGTCAATATCATCTAACTCTTTGGTGTAATTATTTTCTGCAAAAGCATCTAAATCTGGAAAGTCAATAGGATTCTCCATTGTTCCTCCATTGTGAGAAAAATTGAATTTTATAAAGAATAGATCAGCATTCATAAACACTTTTGCCATAAGATCCCATGCACCCCAATCTTTAAAGCCTTTGTATCCATGACAAAATATTACTAGTGGTTTTGGAACGTTTGATTTATTATAAAAGACATCGTATAGTATAGGTTTACGATTGGTCCTATGAAGAATTTGGTTCTTTTGTATCATATAAAAAGCTTAAAACCGGAGTTTGGATATGTTGTGAAAAAAAATGTTAGCTATCTTAAATGTATAATATTTTCTTGAACAGACCTTTCCTTTGGGCGAAAGCCCAAGAATAAAAAAGCCTTGCAAAAACGAATTTACAAGGCTTATTCTTTAATCTTTAAATCGAAATTACTTTGGGCTTAACTTAGCTGCTAAATACTTTCTATTTAATCTTGCTATATTTTCTAGCTTGATTTCTTTAGGACATTCTACGTGACAAGCACCTACGTTCGAACAATTTCCAAATCCTTCAGAATCCATCGTTTCAACCATCTTAACGATACGCTTTTTACTCTCTACTTTTCCTTGAGGTAAAAGATCTAAGTGAGTGATCTTTGCAGAGGTAAACAACATGGCAGCACCATTCGGACAGGCAGCAACACATGCTCCACATCCTATGCATGTCGCCGCATTAAATGCTTCATCAGCATCTGCCTTATCGATTGGAATAGAGTTTCCATCAACGGCTTGTCCTGTATTAACAGAAACGTAACCTCCCGCTTGTATGATTCTATCAAAAGCACTCCTATCAGTAACAAGATCTCTTACAATAGGAAACGCTTTAGCTCTCCATGGCTCTATTGTTATTGTGTCACCATCATTGAAATGACGCATATGTAACTGACAAGCTGTTGTTCCTTGCATAGGCCCATGCGGTCTGCCATTTATAACTAAGCTACAAGTTCCACATATTCCCTCTCTACAATCATGATCAAAAGCAACGGGCTCTTTTTTATTTTCCAACAACTCTTCATTAAGAACATCAAGCATTTCCAGAAATGACATGTGTTCATCTGCAACTACGTTGTAGTCTTCAAAATTTCCTTCTGCATTTCCATTTTTCTGTTTCCAGATTTTTAATTTAAGCTTCATCACTTATAATTTTTGTCTTTAGCTATTTTATTTATTTGTTTTTCAGTGTGTTATAGCACTACTTGTAGCTTCTAGTTTTAAGCTCTACATTCTTAAACTCTAAGTTTTCTTTGTGAACTTTTGGTTGGGTTTCATCCCATTCCCAAGCTGCAACATAAGCATATTCATCATCTCTTCTTAATGCTTCGCCATCTGCTGTTTGATGCTCTTCTCTGAAGTGACCACCACATGACTCTTCTCTATCCAATGCATCGAGAATCATAACCTCCCCAAGTTCTAGAAAATCAGCTACTCGATTTGCCTTTTCAAGTTCAGGATTGTATTCGTCATTTGTTCCTGGAACAAAAACGTCTTTGTAAAATTCTTCCCTCAATTCACGAATCATCTGACGACCTTTTTTCAAGCCTTCAGCATTACGAGACATACCACAATATTCCCACAAAATTTTACATAATATTCTGTGGAAAGATTCAACGGATTGATTCCCTTTCAAATGAAGTAGCTTATCTATCTTTTCTTTTACATTCTTTTCAGCTTCGTCAAATTCTTTTGAATCAGTAGGAGGCACATCATTACGGATCTCTCCTGATAGGAATTTTCCTATTGTATAAGGAATAACAAAATATCCATCTGCAAGACCTTGCATAAGAGCAGAAGCTCCTAATCTATTCGCCCCATGATCTGAGAAATTACTTTCTCCTAATGAAAATAAGCCAGGTACGTTTGTCTGAAGGTTATAATCAACCCATACTCCACCCATCGTATAATGGACAGCAGGATATATTTTCATTGGCAATTTATACGGATTTTCTCCTGTAATTTTTTCATACATTTCGAAAAGGTTACCATATTTCGCTTCTATAACACCTGTTCCTAATTCTTTTATTTTGGCATCGGATGCATTCTCTATTCCTTGAGATATGGCTTCTGTTCTTCCGTAACGAATGATTGCTGCTGAGAAGTCCAAATATACTGCAAGTCCAGTTTTGTTAACTCCAAAACCTTCATCACATGCTGTTTTAGCTGCTCTTGAAGCGACATCTCTCGGTACTAAATTACCGAAAGCTGGATATCTTCTTTCTAGGTAATAATCTCTGTCTCCTTCAGGAATATCATTTCCTGTTTTCTTTCCAGAACGAATCGCTTCAACGTCTTCTTTTTTCTTAGGCACCCATACTCTACCATCATTTCTTAATGATTCTGACATTAAAGTAAGTTTTGACTGGTAATTTCCAGACACAGGAATACATGTAGGGTGAATCTGTGTAAAACAAGGATTCGCCATAAGTGCTCCTTTTTTTACTGCTTTCCACGCTGCAGTTACATTTGATGCCATAGCGTTGGTAGACAGGTAAAATACATTTCCATAACCACCAGTTGCAAGAACTACACAATGTGCAGAATGTCTTTCAATTTCACCAGTAATTAAATTACGAGTAATGATACCTCTTGCTTTACCATCTACTTTTACAAGGTCAAGCATTTCATGACGGTTGTACATCTCTACTTTTCCAAGTGATATTTGTCTTTCTAGAGCTTGATAAGCACCTATCAATAATTGTTGTCCCGTTTGCCCTCTTGCATAAAACGTTCTACTTACTTGTACACCTCCAAAAGATCTATTAGCTAATAATCCTCCATATTCTCTAGCAAATGGAACACCCTGCGCCACGCATTGGTCAATAATATCTGTACTTACTTCTGCCAATCTATGGACATTGGATTCTCTGGATCGATAATCTCCTCCTTTGATTGTATCGTAAAATAAACGGTAGATACTGTCACCATCATTTTGATAGTTCTTAGCGGCATTTATTCCTCCTTGGGCAGCTATAGAGTGAGCTCTTCTAGGAGAATCATGGAATGTATAACACTTTACGTTATATCCTAATTCCGCTAAAGTTGAAGCCGCTGATGCTCCAGCAAGACCTGTTCCCACCACAATAACCGAAATACGCCTCTTGTTATTTGGGGCAACCAAATTCATCTTTGACTTATATTCTGTCCATTTTTCAGCTAAATCGCCTTCAGGAACATTTGAATTTAGGTTCATATTTGTCTCTTTATTGTATTAAAAATTAAAAGGTAATACCTAAGTAATGAAAAATAGGAATTAGTACAAATCCCAATGGTACAACTACGGCAAAAACACGGCCTATAGTTTCTATAATTGGTGTATACTTTTTATTGTTTAAACCTAGTGTAACAAACCCACTAGCGAATCCATGCCATAAGTGAAAAGCTAATACTAATTGACCGATAACATAAGCAATAACGATCAATGGATTACTAAAGGCTTCCGCTACTCTTGCATATAAGTTTTTAACTTCAAAACCCAAAGCCTCAGAATCAACCATTAATGGCCCCGAGAAGTAATTCGTCCATTTCATTTTAAACCAAAAATCTCCCATATGAATGAAAATAAAGGCTAAAATTAATGTACCTAACAAAGCCATGTTTTTAGAAGCCCAACTCCCTTTCGCACCACTTCCACCCTTGTAGCCCTTTCCCTTCATCTTTTTATTCTTAGCCCATATTAAAAGGCCGAGAATTGCATGAAGCAAAATCATTGCATATAATCCCCAAGAAACTATCTTGATTGGCAAAAAGTGCGTCATAAAGTACGCATAGTCATTGAATGCTACTCCTTTATCGTCCACAAGTAATTGTAAATTCCCGATAAGGTGAATAACAAGAAACGAGCAAAGGAACAATCCTGTTAAGGACATAATTAATTTACGACCTATACTCGAAGTTATTAATGAGGTTAACCATTTCATAAGTTAGCTTTTTCTTTCACACAAAAATATACATACAAAAAGGATAAATATGCCGCGATTGTTTAATTTCAGCTTATTTAGAATTGGTCTAAAATAGGGAAGTCTTTAAAAATAGCAAAATTTTAAAGCGACTTTGGGTTTAACCCAAATATTTAAATTGCTCAATCGCCTTGTTCTCGGCATCACGCATGGCTACAATATCCTCGTCACTATGATCATCAAAACCTAAAAAATGTAACAAACCATGAGACATTACACGCAAAAGTTCTTCTTCAAATTTTAACTTTAATGCTTCAGCATTCTCTTTTACCCTGTCTATGCTAATATAAATATCACCGCTTATTGGCTTGATTTCATATGGAAAACTAATGATGTCGGTATAGTAATCATGGTCCAAATACGCTTTATTAATTTCTAGGATTTTTTCGTCGGAACAGAAAATATAGTTCAATTGACCTATTGAACTCGAATGAGAATTAGCGATTTCAATCAACCAGTTTATATGATTTTCATCGTTTTCTAAAGCAAAATCTATTTCGTCGTAATGAAATTGAATGTCATTTAATTCACTCAAGCGGATTAATTTTTAAAGAACATTTCAATGATATTTCCTTTTTCTAAAAAAGTTATTTCATCACATAATTCTTTTATTAACATTATCCCACGACCTCCTTCTTCTTCTATAGATTCAGGAGTTGTTGGATCTGGTAATGATTCAAAGTCAAATCCATTTCCTTGATCTTTAATCTGAACTTTTAATCCTTTAATGGAGTGGTCTGTATAAATCTCGACTTGTTTATTCACGTCTTCTCCGTTTCCATGCAAAATGGCATTGCTTACTGCTTCTGTTATTGAAATTAGGAGCACAGGAAACTTGTCTTGATTAAGTTCGTACTTGTCAATTATGGATTGCGTGAGCTTTTCCATTTTACCGATATTGTTTATATCGGATGCTATGTTTATAAAATGAAAATACATGTCTTTTAGGGTCAACGCCTAAATTTATTCATTTTTTAGAGATTGATAGTATTGTTCGACCAAAAACTTGTAATAAGGTTTCAAAGCAGGCGACACTGTTTTAACTTCATCGATCTCTGATTCTCTCTTTTTTATATACGCTTCAAGCGATGGAGGAAACTTTCTAGCTTTTTCTAGACTATTTTCTGCTTTTCTTTTTTGGTCTTTTTCCCTTTGTTTATCAGCTTTTTCGGCTTCAAGTAATCGAGTCATGATCTCTTGTTGTCTCTTCATCAATTCCGAATCAAGTCTTTTATTCACTAGATCGGTTTCTATTTTATTCATTTGATCGATTACTTCTTGCATATCACCTGATCCTTTTCCATCTTCCCCTTTTTCTTTTCTCATTTCTTCTAGAGCTTTTCTTAAAGCAGATTGTTTGGCAGCGGCTTTCGCAAAATCTTTGGAACTGTTGCCTTTTCCATCTTTTGCGTTTTGCATCATTTTCTTTAGCGTTTCTTCCATGCCCTGTTGGCCTTCCGAAATCTTATCTCCAGGCTTCGAACCTCCTTTTGCTCCTTTCCCTTTTCCTCCTGGCTTACTACACATTTGACTTCCAGGCATCATGCTACTCATTTCTTGTTGCATTTGTTCCATAGACTCATTTAGCATCAAGGCTAGATCATTCAAACCAGTCATAGTCTTTCTTTGATTCTCATTTGCTAGGGGTTTAGAACGTTCTTCCAATCTCTTTATACTAGTTTTTAAGTTTTTCTTTACATCTCCTACTTTATCAAGTACGAAAGTTTCTATTTGTTCTTGTCTTCTTGCTAGAGCTTGAAGACTATCTGCAATTAATGTAAAATCATCTTTTAGCTTAAACTGCTCTTGAACAAGGCTAACATATCTAGGTGTTTGTTCATCGCTTCTATTTACATTGTTCGTTAAATCTTCTTGATCAAATGAAAGTGTAATGATGTTTTCTAATAATTGACGAATAGCTTGAAGATCTTCTTGCATCTGGTCCATTTCTCCTGACTCTGAACTCATAGACATGCTTTGTGCCATCTCCTTCATTTTATCACTGGCTCCTTTTTGCGATTCTGAAGATCCTTTGCTGTCGTTTTGCTCCATTTGTTCTTGAGCTTCATCCATATCTTCTGAAATTTCTTCCATCTGCTCTTCATTCTCCTCGCCTAGATCTTTTGGTCTCTCTAATTCTTCGTTTTTTTCTTCAAGTTCTTTGAGATCCTCTTTCAATTCTTCGAATTTCTCTTCTATTTTTTCTTGCTCTTCTTTTATTTCTTCTTTGTTCTTTTCTCCATTTTTATTTTCCTCACTTAATTTTTCTTGCTCTTCAGCAAGTTCATTCAACTCATCAATCATTTCCTCCATATCTTTCTCCACTTCTAGTTGCTTATAAAGCTCCTTTAAACGATCTAGCTCTGTTTCTATTTCTTCATCACTCATCTCCATTTCTTCCATCATGTCAAGAGCATCCTCTTTCTTCATTTCTTGCATAAGCTCTTGAATCTTTTCCATTAATTCTTTTGCTTCGTCATTCATTAGCTCTTTGAAAAGCTCTTCCATCTTCTCTTGTTTCTTCTGAAGTTCTTCAGATTTTTCAAGTAGTTCATTGCTCTTTTTATTCTTTTCAAAGTTTTCTTTAGCCTGCTTCATTTTCTCTTGAAGCTCCTTTTGCTTTTCTAATAACTTTTCAAGATCCTTCTTAGTTTGCCAATCAATTTCCTTTTTCTGTAATAACTTTTCACGTAATTTTTTAAATTCTTCTTGTATCTTTTTCGACTCTTTTAGTGCTTCATCTAAGGATTTTTTCACCTCTTCACTACTTTCTTCTTCTTCTTTTTTTATCTCTTCAATTGACGGTTTTTTGAATGTCATCAATCCTGTCTTTGCCGATTTTGCACCATTAACTTGGTCATTATCAAAGGTCTCGAAATAATAACTTAATTGATCTCCAGCTTCTAAGGACAATTCGTTTAAATCGAAAATGTAATCATAATCTGTAGCACGTCCTTTTTCAAAGCTTAAGTCTTGTTTATTGGAAGATTTAGTCATTCCGTTTTCAGACGTAATTGTATAATTGAATTGTAAAGAAGTTAAGCCATAATCGTCTGTTGCAGACCCCACGAAATAAAACACATTCGTTTCAACACTGTCCTGAAACTTTTGAACTTGAATACTAGGATGTTGATCCGGAATAACATTTATATTGTATAAAAATGAATCTGGAAATGGAACTTCATCATTGCTTAGATAAACTTTATAGGGTTGATCCAAGGTTAATTTTCTTGATAAACTGAATTCAGTATCTGTTTTTCTTTTTGTTTCTGCGGGTTGGGACCCAAAGGTCATAAGGATGTTTTCAGTATTTTCACTGGTAAAATTCCAACTAGCAACAGTACCAGCAGGGACTGAAATGTCACCTGAGTTTTGGATAGTTTCATCTACAGATCCAGTGTAAGAAGGATAGTTAAGGAATAAAGAAAAGTCAATTAAATTTGGCTTTTCAAGTACATTTAAATCAAAGTTTGCAGATTTCACATTACCGGCAAAAATTCTAAATGGGGTGTCCTTTTGTACATTTTTGAAAGTATAACTGAACTTATCATTATCGTCTTTTTGCATACGATATTGATAGTTGTTTACATCGATAAATACCTCATTGGGAAGGACGGTGCCATCTATAGCAATCTGTAAATCAAAGTCATTGTATTGTACAACTTGAAATTCATCTTTTTCCATTACAAAACGGAACGGAGCTTCTCTTTCAAAGTCTTTATTGTTGTTTATTATTCGGAAAGTTGAATCTTTAATGATGCTGGGTGCACCAAATAAAATACCTAGAAAAATCAAAAAGGGAGGTAATGCGTATTTTAAATATTTTCTATTATTACTTAGGTCAATGGCATTTTTAAAAGGAACAAGTTTTATTTTTTCTGATTTTTGATTAACACTTGCAAGGATAAGTTCAGTATTTGATTCTGTATCCGCTTGTCTTTTTAGCTGAAGTACGTTGATTAATTTGTCTTGAACATTGGTAAAGTGTGTTCCAATTATAGAAGCTGCTTGATCGTGAGAAATGGTTTTACCTAATTTAAAGAACTTTGTTAATGGTTGAAGGACCCAAAAGAAAAGGGAAATTCCAGAAGCGGCTAAAAATGAGAAAAACATGCCTTTTCTAACCGATCTTGAAAAGTAAAAATTATGTTCAGCGATGCTAAAAATAAGAAACAAGAGTAATGAAAACCCAACGAAATACAAGGAACCACGGATAAGTTTATTTATATAAAATTTACGTATAAATTGATCTAGTTTTTGGATCAATAAACTGTAGTTGTCTGAACCTGCCATAATCGTAACTTCTTATCTTCAAAAATTCAACATAAAGATAACGCATGTGGTAGCTAATAATTCCATTTAGCAGTGGGAAAATCACTTTATTAACATGTGTATAACATTATATGTCTAAAAATATGCTGATATCTTTTTTGATTTTGGGCTTAAAGCCCAAAAAAATAGCCCATCTACAGTGTAAATGAGCTATTGTTATTGTTTCGAAAGTTTATACTTTCATGATTTCTTTTTCCTTTACTTCTAAAAGAGATTCGATATTCTTATAGTTTTCTTTTACAAAATTTTCTACAAGGCCTTCTCTTTTCTTTCCTTCATCTTCAGGATATCCGTTTTTAACTTCTTTTTTAAGAAATTCCATCATTTTTTGTCTTTGGTTACGGATCCCAACTTTTGCATCTTCTCCTAGACCTTTACATTGTTTCATCAATGTTTGTCTACGTTCAGCTGTAAGTGCAGGAACATTTATTCGAATAAATTCACCATCATTCATTGGGGTTAAACCCAAGTTAGCTTCAAAGATTGCTCTTTCAATAGGAGCAAGCATATTCTTTTCCCAAGGCTGAATGGTCAGTGTCCTAGCATCAGCTGTCCCTAAATTAGCCACTGATTTTAAAGGCGTGGGATTGCCGTAATAATCGATCATGATTCCATCAAGCATAGAAGGAGACGCTTTACCAGCTCTTACTTTGGAAAGTTCGTCTGATAAATGGTCCAGCGTAGTTTTAAAACTTGCCTGTCCAGCTTTCATCATATCATCAATAGTCATTGAATCGTCCATTATCTAATGTATTTTATGTTCTATTTATTTAATGTAATCGAAACGTGTATAGTTCCTTAATGCTTCAGGAATTCTTATTCCATCGGCTGTTTGGTTGTTTTCTAATAAGGCAGCAAAAATTCTTGCAAGCGCAAGCGCACTACCATTTAATGTATGTACTAGGTGTTTTTTGCCATTTTCATCTTTATAACGCATCTTCATTCTATTAGATTGAAACGTTTTAAAATTTGACACACTACTTACTTCTAGCCACTTCTCTTGCGCTGCAGAAAATACTTCAAAATCATAAGTTAATGAGCTTGCAAATGTAAGGTCTCCACCACATAAAGTTAAAATTCTATAAGGAAGTTCTAACTTATCTAGTAACATCTTTACATGTTCCAACATTTCTGCTAAAGTATCCATTGATTTATCGGGATGCTGAATTTGCACGATTTCAATTTTGTCAAATTGGTGCACTCTGTTCAAACCTTTTACATCACTTCCGTAAGATCCGGCTTCTCTTCTAAAACAAGGAGTAAATCCTGATAATTTTATAGGAAAAACCGATTGATCGAGAATATCTCCTCTGTACATATTAGTAATAGGTACTTCAGCTGTAGGGATTAAATATAGATCATCTTTTTCAGCATGATACATTTGTGCTTCTTTGTCTGGTAGACTACCAGTTCCTATTCCAGAGGCTTCATTAACTAATAAAGGGGGAATAATTTCTTCATAGCCTGCTGCTTCAGCTTCATCAATAAAAAAGTTGATAAGAGCGCGTTGTAATTTTGCCCCTTTTCCTCTGTACAATGGAAATCCTGCACCAGTGATTTTCACACCCATTTTGAAGTCAACTAAATTGAGTTCTTCCATTAATTCCCAGTGTGGCTTAGCATTTTCAGGAAGATCAGGCATTTTTCCTTCCCATTCTTGAAAGACTTCGTTATCATCTTCGGAAGCGCCTGCTGGTACTTTAGCGTCGGGAACATTTGGAATAGTATACAGTAGTTCGTTTAGTTGAAGTTCTGTTTTTTTAAGATCTTCTTCTAGAACTTTTGATTATTCTTTGATAGAACTTACTTCAGATTTTTGGGCTTCAGCCTCTTCTCTTTTTCCTTCTTTGTACAATTTTCCAATTTGTGAGGAAATCGAATTCACAGAAGCAAACAATTGATCAAGTTCGGTTTTAAGAGCTTTCCGCTTGTCATCAACTGTAATAACATCATCAAGTACTGCGATTCTCTCATCACTCCAGGCTCTTTTTTTCAAGCCAGCAACTACTTCTTCTTTGTTATTTCTAATGTAAGAAACTTGTAACATCTATAATATTCTTGTGTATGGTTTGGAAATTATAATAATCGATAAATATAGTGAGGCAAAGATAGTGTTTTGTAAATCAAAATATAAATGTATTTTTGCGGCGTTGATCTATACAGGGTAAAATTCCTTTACCTCACGTTCTGATCCCCACGAACATTTTTTCAATTTATTAGAAATACTGATTTAAATTTCATTATGTACGATATATTGCAGTTAAACGATATGTTAGTTCCTCAGTTGAGAGAAGTAGCCGAGAATATAGGATTGAAGTCTTATAAAAGATTAAGCAAGCAGGAGTTAATTTATAAGATTCTTGACGAGCAAGCAGTAACACAGGGTAAAATAACACCTGTGGAAGAAAAGCCAAAACCAGCTAAAAAGCGAGGCCGACCAGCCAAAAAGCAAGAACCGGCAGCAAAAAAAGATGCTCCGAAAGAAGTAAAGAAAAAAGAAACTCCTAAGCCAAAAGAAGCAAAAAAAGACGCTCCTAAAGAGGTAAAGAAAAAAGAAGCTCCTAAGCCTAAAGCAAGGCCAGCAGCTAAAAAAGAGGATTCTGGTGATAAGAAAACAGAAACAAAAACTCCTCAATCAAGAGATAATAAAGAAACTTCTCAAGACAATAAGTCTAAAGATAATAGAAACACTTCTAGAAACAATAAGAACGAATCTAAAGGAGATAGAAACGAGAATAATCGTAACGATAGTAACAGAAATGATAACAATCGTAACGATAGGAATGATCGTAACGATAGAGGAAGAAACGATAGAAGATACGATAAGAATAAAAGAGAAGAGAAAAAGCCGAGCATTTTTAATGTAGAGCTTGACGGTGCAATTGCTGGAGAGGGAGTATTGGAAATGATGAATGATGGATATGGATTCTTGAGATCAGCAGATTATAACTATTTGTCTTCTCCAGATGATGTATATGTATCTCCTTCGCAGATTAAACTTTTCGGTTTAAAAACGGGCGATGTAGTAGAAGGTACGATTCGAGCTCCAAAAGAAGGAGAGAAGTATTTTGCTTTATTGAAAGTTGATAAAATCAATGGTCTTGATCCTCAAGCAGTAAGAGAAAGAGTACCATTCGACTATTTAACACCATTATTTCCTCAAGAGAAGTTCAAATTAACTACAAGAGCTGATGGAAAAGATTATGGTAATCGAATGATTGACCTTTTTGCACCTATTGGTAAAGGACAAAGAGGATTGATAGTTGCACAACCAAAAACAGGTAAGACCTTTTTACTTAAAGATGTTGCAAATGCCATAGCAAGAAATCACCCGGATTGTTATATGATCGTATTATTGATCGATGAACGACCTGAGGAGGTAACAGATATGAAACGTAGTGTAAATGCTGAAGTTGTAGCTTCGAATTTCGATGAACCAGCTGAAAATCATGTAAGAGTAGCTAATGTTGTTTTAGAAAAAGCAAAAAGAATGGTTGAGTGTGGTCACGATGTAGTGATTTTACTTGATTCGATTACTAGACTTGCAAGAGCATATAACACAGTAGCACCAGCAAGTGGTAAAGTATTATCGGGTGGTGTTGAAGCAAATGCATTACATAAACCAAAGAAGTTCTTTGGAGCAGCTAGAAAAATAGAACATGGAGGTTCACTTACAATCTTGGCAACAGCATTGATAGATACTGGGTCAAAAATGGATGAAGTAATCTTCGAAGAATTCAAAGGAACAGGTAACATGGAATTACAGCTTGATAGATCTCTTGCAAATAAGAGATTGTATCCAGCTATTGATCTTACGAAGTCTAGTACAAGACGAGAAGATTTATTACTTGATCCTAGTATTCTAACACGAATGTTCATTTTAAGAAAGCATTTAGCTGATATGAAGCCAGATGAAGCAATGAACTTTTTGAGAAAACATATGCTTCAAACAAGTACAAACGAAGAATTCTTAATTACTATGAATAGTTAAGAAATAAAATATAATGAACATTATTAGCCCCGATAAGAGTAATTTTATTGGGGTTTTTAAATTAGAAAAAGTAGATTTGAAATATTGTAATACAATGGTTATCAATAAATTTTTCGATACTTTTTTGTTTTATTAAGTATTAAACACTACTTTTGCAGCCCGTTTGAATAAAATGGCTAAAGAATTGTATAAGCGTGCCACGACCATTTAGGAAAGGCCTTAAATTAAAAAAATATGAAAAGAACATTTCAACCTTCAAGAAGAAAAAGAGCGAACAAACATGGATTTCGTTCAAGAATGAAGACAAAAAATGGTCGTAAAGTATTGGCAAGAAGAAGAGCTAAAGGAAGATTAAATCTAACTGTTAGTGACGAAGTGAGTACGAACAAGTAATTTGTTTTCAACAAGAAATAAGGAGACTATCTCGAAAGAGATGGTCTTTTTTTATGTCAGGTTATGAAGTTTGTTTTAAGAAGTGTAGATTTTAAGAATGAGGACAAAAAATGGCGGATTGTCATTTGTTATTGGCATGTCGAATTCTATTCGCAGAGAATTCGTTTTATAACGAGGCAGAAAACACAGGCGTATCCATAGATACGACGCGTATTTCTAACGAAGGAATAAAAGGAATACACAAGAAGAGAAACGATAATGTCAATAAGAAATGATAAACAGTATTGGCAAGAAGAAGAGCTAAAGGAAGATTAAATCTAACTGTTAGTGACGAAGTGAGTACGAACAAGTAATTTGTTTTCAACAAGAAATAAGGAGACTATCTCGAAAGAGGTGGTCTTTTTTTATGTCAGGTGGTGAAGTTTGTTTTAAGAAGTGTAGATTTTAAGAATGAAGACAAAAAATGGCGGATTATCATTTGTTATTGGCATATCGAATTGTATTCGTAAAGAATTGGTTTTCTGTCTTGTCCTAAAATAGCGATACACAAAAAAAGTATTGTGATGAAAACATT
>CAYOIL010000002.1:0-48355 GCA_964403985.1 uncultured Saprospiraceae bacterium | reverse complement strand
ACAATACATTTCGCTTCAGCACCCCCAGGCTCAGAAACAACTCCGAATATATCGTTAAAAACGGGAGTTGAAATATTACCTGTGGAAACATGTTCATAATCTCTGACAATGATAGTATTTGCATTTGTGCTATTATGATGAAAAATATCATAAATTCTATTTTCCATAGCTCCATCAATAATAATGGCAAAATCATCATTTGATTTACCTACTCTATTAAAAATTACATTACTAATACTATTTGCATTAGTTACACCCTTTAAATGAATGCCCGTATTAGCTTGTTGAACTATAATGTTATTAATTGTGTGAAAGTAGGTAGATTTTCCACCTCCATTACCTTGTGAACTATAAATTAGTATTCCAGTAATATCATTATTATAAGAACGTCCAGCACCTAAAATATATAAATTACGAACTTCACAAAAGTTTAAATTCTGGGCATCACCCACATATTTATGTCCAATTCTAATAATTCCGTCTGGGCTAATATTTTCAGACTTAATTTTCACAGATTTATCCTCTCCTATTAGAGCTGCATTAGATGTATTAAGCCAAAACATTGGTTCTGTATTCTGACTCATTTGGGTTCTAATTATAGTCGTTCCTGCTTCAATATGAACAGATTTCTTTACCTTGACCATTCCATCCAGTCTATAAGTTCCTGTTGGAATAAATACTTTAGATGCTGAATTAAATGCTTGTTGGAAAAAAGATGTATTGTCGTTTATTCCATTTGGATCAGCGCCAAAATCTATCACGGATATATTACTACTACTTGGGGGCATAATGGTGTATTTTAGTTAGTTGAATCGTTTAAATAAAAAAGATAGTATAAAAATAATACTAAACTAAATATAATAAAAAAACAAGTAACTTAAACATTTGAATTATAATTTATGCAAGTTAATTCTTCTTTTTTCTAGCCGTTCCTTTGTTTGTATTGTACTCATTACGATTATTATAATATTCTGGATACACTTTAAATCCTAATTTCGTATTACAACCTATTCTAACTTTATTAAACTTACCTGATTTTGCAACAAAACATCTAGCTTTATCTCCGCCTGGTTCAGCGACAACACCGAAAATGTCATTAAAAACAGGAGTAATTTTTTTGCCAGAAAGTTCATGTTTATAATCTCTAATCAATATAGTATTTGCATTTTTACTATGATGATGAAACACATCATAAATTCTATTTTCCATAGCTCCATCAATAATAATCGCAAAATCATTATTTGATTTTCCAACTCTATTGAATAAGATCCCACTAATACTATTTGCATTAGCTAGTCCTTTTAAATGTATACCAGTATTAAATTGCTGAATAATTAAATTTCTTAACGTATGAAAATAACTAGACTTTACACTTCCATTACCTTGCGAATTAAAAATTAAAATACCAGTATTATTCTTAAGTCTTTCCTTTCCAGAACCTTTTATTAATAAATTCCTCACCTCGCAAAAATTTATATTCGTTTTAATGTCCCTGACATTTTCATGTCCTATCTTTATTACACCAGATGGACTTTCATTTTCAGAAACAATTTTTACTGATTTGTCTTCACCTATTAATGTTGCGTAATTGGTATTTAACCAAAACAACGGTTTCGTATCATTACTATACTTTTTAGACCTAATAATTGACGTTCCAGCTTCAATATGTACAGATGCTTTAACTTCAACCATACCATCTAGGCGGTAAATACCTGTAGGGATAAATATCTTCTTTTTGCTATTAAAAGCTTTTTGAAATATTGCAGTATTATCGTTATTTCCAGTGGGGTCTGCCCCAAAATTTAAAACAGAATTTGTTGCTGAATTACTAGTTTGTTGTGTAGTATTTGATTTGGTACCTAAACAAGAAAGAAAACTTAGATTGATTAAAAATAAGCAGTTAAGTAGTACTAATTTCATGTTTTATGTTTTTAGAATTATGTCTTAAGAATAAAATATTGCCTAATAAAAAAGGAACTGTTGCTGTCATAAACGGTAAAGCAGCAAATAAAAGAAGAAAATAAAGTAAGAAAGAAAAAACCATCAGTGGGTCATTAAAACTATAAAAAAAGCATGATAAAATTCCGAAAGAAATCACTAAACCAAAAAAGCCTAATTCAAAATAACCTTTACCATGTCCACTCAATATTCTTTTACTTTCGTTAAAATAATTGTGACTAAAAAAGACTTTGTACTCGCCCTCTTCTCTTTTCTGAGATAAATAATCACCAAATTTTCCATATCCATGAGGAAATAATTTTGCTTCATATAGACTTATTACAGGAAATACCATATGATTAACTCTTTCGGCAACACTATAATCTTTAGCTAAAATGATCTCTGGATTAGAAACAACCAACTCCACAATTTCATTAATTCTAGTTCCTTTATATAATTCTTTAGTTTGAGAAATAATTAAACCTGCTAAAACAATCCCAAATCCAATTAATAAAATTATTTTAATTCTTAATTGAAATATTTGCACCACCAATAATCCCATAATCGCCATGGCAATCATAGCAATTGCAGTTGAAGATTTTGAAAGAAAAAAGCACTGAAACAAAATAAAAAGGCCAAGTAATTTACTTTTTTTATGCCACTTATTCATTAAGTATATAACAAAAAATAAGGCAGTTATAAGACCATAATATGTTGGCTCAGTAGAAAGTCCTGTTACTCCTCTTCCTCCAGACAAAGAGCCCCTCATTTTTGAAAATAAAAATGAAAGAAAATTAGGCATTACAAAGGTTTGAATTAGTCCTACGGCAAGCCATAATAAGACTATTCCGAAAAAGAATTTATAAGATAAACCTTTAGTATATACTAAATATTTATAGCTAGCCAGAGAAATAGTAACAAGTGAAACATAATTTGCCCAATCTCTTAAAGATAAAAAAGACAAATCACTTATTAATAAAACTAATGTAGCAAATAAAGCGACAAAAAGAAATATATAAATCTCTTTAGGTATTCTATTTATGCGAATTAGTAATAATGGAAAAACAGAAAAAAGTAATGCATTCGGTTGAGTCGTTGTTTGCAAACCAAAAACACTAATATAGGGGCACAAACAAAAGAAAGTAAATATTGAACCTGTAACTAGAATTAAATTTCTATGTGCGTTCATTACATTCTTGAAATTGAAATAAATGTAGCGTACGGGATATGTTGAAACCTTGATTTCCAAACATAATAGAGAAATAATTTGGAGATCCCAGGTATCCTTCGAACCAACCTCTTAATGGATTGAATACCTTGACTACTATTTAATTTAATATATGCATCGGAAATTTCCTTGCTTACATTTTTTTCGTAAATCTTAGCAAGTTCAATTGTTCTTTTCATACCCGCTGAAGAGGATTTATGGTCAGCATGGATTCTATAAACTGAAAAGCGATTTGGGGTAAAAGTAAATGGTATATTATGCTTTTCAGCAGTAATAAACCAATCCCAATCAAAACCATAATGAAGGTCATCACTTAATAAACCAATTTCATCTATTACTACTTTACCCCAAAAACAACTTGGTTGAATAATATAATCAACTAATTCAAGAGGGTGTTTCTTTGCAAGCTGAGCTGTTTTATTATATAGCCCAAGATTATACTTGTCTATTAAATAATCACCTTCACCATAAATTATTTGTCGAAAATTTCCTTTTTCTTTAAATAAGGCAGCAACTTTAAATAGCGTGTCAGGAAAAAACAGATCATCTGAATTCAACCAAGTTACGATATCTCCAGTTGTCTTTTTAAATCCTTTATTTATTGCATCACTTTGTCCTCTGTCTTTAGTACTCTCCCAATAATCAACATACTTCTCATACTTTTTTATTACTTCTACTGTATTATCATTACTTCCACCATCAATTATCATATATTCTAAGTTTGGATAATTTTGGCATAAAACAGATAAGATGGTTTCTTCTATAAACTGTCCCTGATTATATGATGGAGTAATTATAGTAATCTTGGGCCAAGATTCATCTTTATTTAATCGGACCTCTTTATTGAAGTCATCATTTAACCATTTAGTATTTGGTTTATTAAACATTTCTATAATTTATTATAAAAGAGTGTACAGATTAAACATAGTCCAGAGTAACAAGAATATCTTTAAGTTCTCTATTTAAAACTTCGATTGTAGCTGGTTTCAATTTATTTAAATGATCACCTGGCTGTACATTTCGTACATGAGAATGTTTATCTTCTTTTCTTGATTCAAAACTAATTTCTTCTACAAGACGATTAATTATTTTCTCATCATATACAGAAAGCCAATTACTCATTTTATTTAAAAATGATGGAAAATCAGCAACCATTTGCTCGTACTTTAAAAATAAGGTGTTTTCTTTATTTAATACGTTATTTATATAATCTTCATATCGCAATTTCCATTTTGGGATTGATTCCAAAACAAATTCATCTATTGATTTCGTTTGAGTTTCTTTTCTTTTTTCAACAAGCTTTTCATTAAAAACAGTATGGCTGAATGCAATAGAAAAATACATTGAAGTTATTACGTCTCTTGGATCTCTAAGCATAAGAAAGGTTTTATACTTTTCCATTTCAGGAATACTTCTAAAGTATCTCATAGCGCCATAATAATAACCTTTAGGTCTAAAAACTCTTTTCATGAAGCTTTTATCTTCAAAAACAGTCTTATCATTATTAGTGTGTGTTATAATATACCCATCAATGTCAACGGGAACAACTTCATGTTTCAAACATAATTCACGAATTATTTTAACGATTAAAGTTGATGCACACTTATGGGTAGTAAAAAATAATATACTAGGTAAGTCTACTTTCGCCGGAACGTCTTTACCATTATATAATTTCGCCTCAGTTTTAAATCTCAATTGACCAAGAGGTTTAATTATCCAATTTAAAGCAAGCATAGGATACTTGTTTTTAATCCTATTAAGTCGTTTATTCTTTTTTACTTTTTTTATTATTGTTTCTAGCATATCTTTTACATTACTGATTGAACAATTTTTACAAAGTTTTGTCCGAACTCTTTAACTCTTTTACTATAATTATAATTGGGTTTCTCTAAATTGTTTTCCCAGTGATAAATCATTTTCTCTTCTAACTCTTTTTCATTTTTTGGATCAAAAAAAGAGGCGGTATCAAGTAACTGCTCATTATGGACGTCCAAATTAGAAGCAATCATATTCTGATTCATAGCTTTGGCATCTTCTACAACAGTACTCCATCCTTCAAATAATGAAGGTTGAATAACAGCCTCAGCTTCTGACATTAATTTTAATTGGTCTTTTCGATCTATAAATCCCAAGAATTTTACATTTTTCTCTATCTTTTCCTTAGCAATGAATTCTTTCAATCCCTTAAAATATCCTGGATTTCTATTGTCATATTCCTTACCAGTAAAAGCTACTACAATGTCGGGATATTTATCCTTTAATCTTGCTATTGCTTTTAAGATTATAATTTGATTTTTATGAACCCAAAATTGATTAGGAGAGAAAAAATACTTTTTGGGTAGCTTATATTTATTCCTGAGTTCATCAATTGCTAATACATTATAATCGGGATGAGTCACTGCAAAGGGTAAAACATTAACAGAAGTTTTATACTCTGGAAAAAACTGTTTTACATCATTATATGCACTTTCACTACTTAAAATCAAATTATGATTTTTACTTCCCATTATTCTATTACACGTCCATTTTCTTAATAACAAATGCCTTTTCAAAAACAATTCTGGTAAATGTAATTCTTGAAAATCCGGAATCCAATAAATCTTTTTTACTTTATCATTAACAAATCGCATGGTACTATCATATGGAAAGACTACATCAACATTAGCATCATCTATTTTATTTCCTAGTAAATTTCTTCCCAATGTAAATTGAGAAACCATATTTATACGATTAGTTAGTTTACTGTTTTCAGGTATTATTTGAAATTCCAAATAAGGATAATTAGTTTGTTTAGCTTTATCATAATATGCCTTTTTATTACTGAATATTACTAAAGTTGGCTTTTCATTATCTTCTAATTTGTTCATGGCATGAATCATATTTAGAATATAATAGGTACCACCTATCCAGTTTTCATTATAATCAAAAACTAAACCTATTCTTATTCTTTGCTTGCCCATTCTACATATCTTTTTAATCCTTCTTCAAAAGTTACTTGTTGCTTATAACCAATTGACTCTAGTTTAGAAATATCTGCTACCCAATTAGAAGGATCTCCTTTTCTTCCTTCGCCTCTAAATTTATAACTTACTTTATTATCAACTAAACCATAAAATAAACGTACTGCGTCTTTAATAAATATTTCTTTTCCATTACCAATATTAATTACAGGACTTATGAATTTTTGGCTTGAAGCCAAAAGGTAAATTGATTGAATAACATCATCCACATGAATAAAATCTCTAGACTCTTCTCCTGTTCCGAATAACTCTACTATATCCATTGTTTTAGCCTTTTTAAGTAAGTCCCAAAACAATTGCTTTTTCAATCCCTCTCCGAAAGCAGAAAAAATTCTTAGACAACAACTTTCGATATTATAAAACTGGTCAAATTGTTGGCAAATGTCCTCCGCTTGTAATTTATGAAAACCATAAGGAGATACAGGACCTTTAGTTTGATTCTCCACAATAGGTAGCGTGTCTGGATTTCCATAAACAGCAGCGCTCGAAAGTGTAATAAATTTACAGGAAGGTTGATACTGTCTTATTGCATCCAGAAGCTTATATACATTTACGGTATTCAGTGTAAAATCTCTGAATGGATGTTTCAAAGAAAGAGGAACACTTGCAGCCCCAGAACAATTAATACAGACATCAAACGATTGTGCTTTAAAAATAGAATGATAATCAGAATTCGTCGAATCAATTAAAAAATAATTCTTCGAATTATAGTCATTGACAACATCACAAGTCCACACCTCATGATCATTCTTAGTAAAATGTGCATCACATTTCTTACCAATGAATCCTTTTGAGCCTATTATTAATACTTTCATAATATTCTTGTCCATTTATGCTGTGTTGGAAAAAAAATCATAGCCTTTAAAAAATCTTTTTAAAATCAACATTTGGATATTGAGAAAATAAATTAAGCACTTTAGCTTTTTGTGAATCAGTTAACATTTCTTTACCTACACCTTGTTTTCCTTTATTAAATCGAATTTTATCAAAAATCTTAATTTCAGATTTTTGAATCACTTCATCAGTTACAGTAATATTTAACTTATAGTATTGTAAAATCTTATTAATTGTTTCAGCTTTTTGCTCCATTAACTCTTTATAAGTTATCCACAAGAAGTTTTCTTTTTCACATTCCTTATGCCACGACACGTAAAAGTTTATATACCACGGCACAAAAAAATCTATAATAAAGTCTATTTGTTTTTCAGCAGATTTAATATAAAATGATTCATCAATATATGCCATTGGCCACCAAGTTACAGTAGGCTCTTTATGTATATGATTTTTCATTGAAATAATAGAATCATAAATGTTTCTTGTTAGTATCAAAGGTTTTATTTTAAACCTACTTAAAATTTTCAGATTGTAATCTGAACATTTCATGTGTTGATGAGTAACCGTAGAAATTATAGAAGTTTCAATAACTTTGAAAAGACTAATATCTTGTTCTGTTCTATCATATGCACTTATAAAAGTAGTAGCTCTTGCATTAATAATATCCGCTAAAAGTCTCATAAGATATGTTGAAGCACTTTTAGGTGTACATGTTATAAAAATTTTATTTTTTCTTAACGCTCTTAAAATTGGCGGTAAAATCTTTAACGCGGTTTTTTCCAATCTAGAATTCATTATCTACCTTTAAATTACTACAATATTCATAAAACCTAATATCCTCTTTATACCAATTCACCAAATTTTTTTCTGCTAAACCTGAGAGTTTTTTATCTACTTTTTTAGAATTAGAATGTATCCTTTTTTGTGGAAGTACATCTGTACCTTTAAACTCCAATAAAGAAAACAAGTCTAATACATCTTTAGTAAAATCTTCTTGAAAGCCGATAAATAAAACATCATTCTTACGCGATTCAAAATATTTAATAGAATCGAACCACTTGTAAAAACTTGTATTTACATGGTCAATAGATTTCATAGATTGAATTGCTACTTTTCTAATACTATCATCACTTGAAGATATTGCTTCTGCTAATTCATTGGGAGTATTAAATTTTTCAAAAGCGATTTTTTCCAATGGAGTCCATGGATTATTATATTTAGGTCTTCCTTTTCGTTTACGAGAATAAAAACCACTTACATACCTAGTTAAAGGATCTCGCAAAAAAAAGAAGAACTTTTCTCCTGGTTTTATATCTTTTAATAGAAATTGATGCGGATGCAAAAGAATAGCATAACTTTTAGTTAATCTGTCTTTTTGAAAAATATCCTTTATAAAAGAACCGCCTGTCTTTCCAACATGGATAAAGTGTACAACCTTTTTATTTTTCCAACTAGCTATAAGCTTTACCTTCTCTGTATTTAAACGGATAATAATACTAGAAACTCTCATAAAAAATAGAACTTGACTTTAAAAAGTCATATAATTTAAAAATGACCTTAAGAATAATTTGAAATTTTTAATGCTTTTATGCTTATATTATTGAAATCTTTCACATAAGCATCTGGAACTTCTTTAGATTTAAAGGAGTTCTTCTTTCCACTTCGAACAAAGTTTGTATTTGGTTTCCAATTGTTATGCTTTTTTGCCTCACTCCAAGCAAAAGAATTTTCTAATTCTTTCATTGATTCAAATGATGTCGCTTCTATTACCAAATTAATATCTTCTTCACTTCGTTCCAAATTAAGGAAATCAGCTATTTTTCTTATTTCTACTGCTTTATCCTTTAATAGATCTTCAAATTTTATAAAAAGAATATCTGCATTATAAGGATTTTCATGCCAAGAAACAATATGATTATTCCAAGTACCAAAAGGGCAATCTCCTCCATTTTCAAACATTTTCTTTAATGAAGGTTTTCTATTTTGATTATTCAACATATGATAATATGACCAAACAGCATCTCTTCCATCACGCATGATGTAAATTACTTTTCGGAAATGTGGTTTTGGTAATTCATGAGATTTAAAATAATGCTGTTGATCCAATCTAAAATAATAAGGATTGTTATAATATTCTGTTACTGCAACATTGATCATATTCTTCGGAGTAGATACTGGAAGCTTATAAATTAAATGCGCTAAAATATGCTGTAACAGCGTATTTCCTGATTTTGGGTAGCCAACTAAAAAAACATCTTCTTCGCGAAAATTACCTAACTTCTCAAAGCTAAATTTTGCTAAGGTCTTCTTAGCATAATACCAAGGAAAAAGGGTTTTATAAATTCTATTTTTAATACCCATATTATTTAAATTTTGTTAAAACTTTTTTTACAACAAAATCGTAAAGAAAAGATAGATCTTTGCGATTAATAAATATGAATTTTGATATACTTAAGTCACTCTCTCTGAGGGTAACAATTATAACAAATAAACAACTAGCAAAATATGCAGCAATGGAAGCATAACAAGCTCCTATAAACCCTAACTTAGGTATAAGAACAATATCTAAAATCACTGTGATAATTAATGCTAGTACATTGGCTCTCAAATTTATTTTTTGTCGATTAGTAGCCACATTAAATGATGCAAATACATTTCGTATTAAAAGAAAGAATGCGCCAAAACATAATAAAATGAATGGCTGTACACTTTCTCTGAATTCTTCACCATACAAGAATGGAATAACGTATACAGACAATAATATAACTACGGTTATTAATATACTAGTGAATAAAAGATTAATCCTTGAAACCTTACTCAACAATTTCATGCGTTGTACTGGAGTTCTCTGTGTATAATATGGAATTAATACTTGTACACCCGGAACAATAGTAGCAATCATTATATCAACCAAGCCTACAGCAAGTAAATAAACACCTAATTCTTCAAGCCCATTATACGCCTCTACAAACCAGATATCTAATCTTTTATTTGCAAAATTTAGTACACGTGTTGCTATGCCAATAGAGCCAAATACAAGAATTCCTCTACTTAGAGTTCCATTTAGATTTACTTTTAAATTTATTCGATTATTTCCTTTAAAAAATATAGCAAATCTAATTAGTAAGTCAATTCCTAAAATAACAAGTAGGATATGTAAAATTTGGCCAATTGATATGTCAGATTCAGAATATTTAACATACCACCATACTGAAGCTAGCACAATAAGTCGAAGAGCATTTCCAAGTAACAAGGAAATATTCATTGAATTAAACTTCAATGTACCTTGCCAAACACCGATTAAATAATTTATTGCTGTTTTGTGAATAAAGTTACCTATCATAAAGCAAATGATAAATAAACTTACATAGCCTTTAGGTAATAAAAAGTCAATTAGGCTAGAACCAGAATAATATAGGGCAATAGTTACAAGAGAAAATATTGCTGTACCGATAGCGGAAATATAAAATCCTATTCCCGATACACTATTAACATCACTACCTTCTTTTGCAATAAAATAAGTCAATGTTCTTGCCATCCCAAATCCTAAAAGAACAGCAAATAGATTTACGTTTGCCATAATAAATCCATAAGCTCCATTTCCTTCTTTTCCTAACATTCTAGTTAGAAAAACACTAGAGCCTAATGCCAAAATGGTACTTATTATTTTTGTTCCAAAAGTAACACTGATATTTTTAGATATAGATGACACCTATATAACTACAATTAAGTTAATACCATAAATGAAATTGCATCTTCCTTGGAAAGGACTACATTTCATATCCAAAATTGTCTAGTGTTGGTTTTAAAGCAATATTCAATTTCGTTATTGTTTCAGGTTTAAGTTCTTTCAAAAATCTTCGAGGCGCACCAGATCTTTTATGCGAAGTACTGTCAATTTTGTCTTTAGGCCTAGTTTTATCGTATAATGTTTTCACTATATCTTGATTAATATCCAATATTTTTTGAAAATCACTGATAAAGTGCTCATAATTATTAATCATATCCTCGTATTTAAGGATTACATGATTAGGACAATTATTAGCAATTTCAGATACTTTATTAAAATCAACGATTTGTTTATCAGCATACTTAATAACATAATCGTCAATTGAAAGCGACTGAATTTCTTCTCTTAAAGTAAGTTGTTTCTTTGTTTTACCCTCTATAGGATTTATGGGGTGGGTAAACCCAAAAGAATGATAACTTGAAACTAAAATATCTCTTGGATCTCTAATAAGAAATATAGCTTTAATATCCTTTACAAAATCAGGAGTTGTACTTGGTTGTACTAATAATTTCTCTACAATATTCTTTGAAGCTGAGAGCCTAATGGGTCCATAAATACAACCATGTTTTTTAAAACCTAATGGTTTATTATATGAAGTGTCTTTGTCCGCTAAATAATTTGCATAATCAACATGTTGAAGATTATCCGTTTTCTTAAGAATCTGTTTACTAAATAAAGAGCTAGCACATTTATGAAAAGTAAAAAAATATATAGAATCATCCTTACTCTTTATTGCAGAATACTTATATCTAAATAGATATTCTTTATATGCTTTTTTAAGTTTAAATTTAATATTCATTTATTAAAAAGAAATTATTACGCCCATTTAAAATTTTATTCTTTTAAATTGCTTGTGAGGATAAGTAAAGATCTAGGATTAGAAATTAAAGTCTGAACAAAAGAACATTTCTCTTATTCGTTCATTGCCGATTTAATGAATTTTGAAACAACGATAAATAGTACACTAAGAAAAAGTCCTGCAACTATTCCAATTAATATTTTTTCAACTATTTTAGATTTTGTTCCGAAAATAGGTTTTAATGTTTTATCAACTATTAAAAATAGTGCTTTGCTATTATTCAAATTAAATTCCGCTAATTCGATATTCTTCATTATTTCAGAAAATAAATTAGAAACTGCTAAAAACTCTTGTTGTAGAATATTACGTTTAGATTTATATACATTATTAACAACGCCAACTGATCTATCATCGAAACGTGCTAATTCAATGTTTTTTGTTTGTAAAACTATTCTTAAAGAATCTGATTTTTTATTTAAAATCGCTAAAGTCTTTGTTTTATTTTTTAGAATTTCAGTTTCGAAAAAATATTCAACATTTGAATAAAGAGAATTTGCCAAATTATATGATAAATCATCATTTTCTGCATTAGAGCTAATTAAATAGATTGCATTATCAAAATCATAATTCATTGTCAATAAAGGCATTCCATTGTTTCCATTTCCTTTCCAAGTCAGTAAAGACAGCCTTTTGAAAGCTAGTTGTTCGATATCGGATTTTAATTCAGAATTTGAAAATCTAAAATTTCTAAATTCTTCATTTTCATTACCCCACATTTCATCTAAATTATAAATTTCAATAATTTTATTTGCAATAAAATCATTATCCATCTTGGAAAATGCGATTTTCTTAAAATTCGTATTTGATTTTCCAACTTCTTGAATCTTCGCTGGATTAGCACTTTTTTGGCCAATACCAAATTGCCCTAATAATCCACCTAATGCTGGTTGACTAGATTCTCCTTCAACCATAAATTTAATTTCATAGGGAAATGTAACTGTATGGGTGAAATGTTTGTAAAGAAAAAATGAAACGAACAATGCTGTAATTATTGCTATTAACCACCATTTGGAAAGGATCTCTCTGAAATACTCTTTGATGGATAAAATGAGTTCTTTAATTGTTATTTCGTTTGAATTATTTTGCTCACTCATAATTAGATTCGCTTAATTTTCTTTGAAAATATTCAAAGGTTCTTTTGAACCCTTCATCTCTCGGAACTTTGGGTTCCCATGCTAAAAGTTCCTTAGCTTTAGTTATATCTGGACGCCGCACTTTGGGGTCATCCATTGGCAAACCTTTAAACACTATTTTTGACGTAGTGCCTTTTGGGCTTGACCCAACAATTTCTAAAACTTCTTTTGCCGCTTGAATAATGCTTATTTCATCGGGGTTACCAATATTAACAGGTAGATGGTAGTTACAATGTAATAATTTAAATATCCCATCAATAAGATCATCAACATAACAAAAAGCACGGGTTTGGGACCCATCCCCAAAAACGGTAATATCTGAATTTTTAATAGCTTGAGAGAAAAAAGCAGGTAAAGCTCTTCCATCATTCACTCTCATGCGAGGGCCGTAAGTATTGAAAATACGAATGATTCTCGTATCGAGTCCATGATAGGTGTGGTAGGCCATTGTAATTGCTTCTTGAAATCTCTTCGCCTCATCATACACGCCTCTCGGGCCAATAGGATTTACATTCCCCCAATATTCTTCGGGTTGCGGATTTACTAAAGGATCTCCATACACCTCTGATGTAGAAGCGATTAGCATTCTAGCTTTTTTGGCTTTCGCCAAACCCAAAAGATTATGAGTACCTAGAGAACCAACCTTCAATGTTTGAATAGGCATTTTAAGGTAATCAATGGGTGAAGCTGGAGAAGCAAAATGTAAAATAAAATCAACTTTGCCTGTTACATGAACATATTTACTAACATCGTGATGATGAAAACTAAATTGTTCCAAAGGAAGAAGGTGAGCGATATTTTCCATATCTCCAGTAAGGAGATTGTCCATACCAATTACTTCATATCCTTCAGTAATGAATTTATCGCAAAGATGAGAACCTAAAAAGCCTGCGGCTCCTGTAATTAAAACACGTTGCACTATTTCTTTTTAAACATTGATCTTATTGAACCAGAAGGAACAATTTGCCAAGCCCTTTCATGTAAATAATACAATAAAAATTTAATAAAAAACTCAATGGCACCTATTTCAAGAGCAAGAGTTACATCCCCTGTTTTGAAATATGCAATAGCAATGATTGTTCCTGTGGCTATAAAACGCCAACTTAAACCTTTTAAAATACTTCTTAAATGTGATTCTTTCATTATACTATCATTGCTGCAGCAACTGTACTATTCGTCGCTTCGTCTATTAAAATAAGGCTTCCTGTTATTCTGTTTCTTCTGTAAGAATCTATAAATAATGGCTTAGTTGTACGAATTGTAATTCGTGCAATATCATTCATATTAATATTCTGATCATCCTTATTTCTATGAAGCGTTTCAATATCTAGTTTATATTGAATTTCTTTTACGACACACCTTACATCTTGAGTAGTATGTCTTACCGCATATTTTCCCCTTAATTGTAAAGGTTTAGAGTGATCAAACCAACAAATCATTATATCAACATCCTGAGTAATTTCCGGAACGTTATTATCTCTTACGATCATGTCTCCTCTAGATAAGTCAAGATCATCTTCTAAAGTTATTGTGACACTCTGCGGAGGGAACGCAACTTGTTGTTCTTCTGCAGCACCTTGGATACTTTTGATCTTACTAGAAAACCCTGTTGGTAATAACATAACTTTATCACCTACTTTAATTGTTCCACCAGCAACTCGTCCTGCATAACCTCTATAGTCATGAAATTCATCAGAATAAGGTCTAATTACGTGCTGAACAGGAAATCTTACATCTCTTAAATTATGATCACTTGCGATATGTACGTTTTCCAAATAATACATTAAAGTACCGCCACCATACCAATCCATAACTGTAGATCGATTTACAACGTTATCTCCTTTTAATGCAGAAATAGGTATAAATTCTACATCTTTCACATCGAGTTTAGATGCAAAATTCGAGAAGTCTTCCTTAATCTTATCATATTCAGCTTCGCTGTAGTCAACTAAGTCCATCTTGTTTATACAAACTAAGACATGAGGAATCTGAAGTAAAGAAGCAATAATTGCGTGTCTTCTAGTTTGTTCAACAACTCCATTTCTTGCATCAACAAGAATAAGAGCAACGTTAGCCGTTGAAGCACCAGTTACCATATTCCTAGTGTACTGAATATGTCCAGGAGTATCTGCAATGATAAATTTTCTTTTGGGAGTAGAGAAGTATCTATAAGCTACGTCAATAGTTATTCCTTGTTCTCTTTCACTTTTAAGACCATCAGTTAATAATGCTAAGTTAACTCCTTCTTCACCTCTACGCTCACTAACCTTAGCAATTGTTTCATATTGATCTTGATAAATAGACTTACTATCATATAGTAGTCTACCAATCAAAGTTGATTTCCCATCATCAACTGATCCAGCAGTTGTAAATCTTAATAATTCTGTATTTTCCATTAATCTAATTTAAGAGGACGAACCTCAAATTTAACTATATTTATTTATTAATATTTTTACTATTCTTTCTGAAGCTATTCCATCCTTAAAGGATGACATTCCCAGCGCAGCACATCTTGCTAAAAATGTTCTAATACTCTATGGAGCAATTATTGACAAAACTTCTTTGTAGATGCTTTTTTGTTCATTTGAGACAAAGTTATTATTGTGCCAAATTATTCTAGCAGTGCCACCTTTGCTCTTAAGTTCTGTTATGGCATCATTTAAATCTTCTAACATTTTTCTAGGATTACCAAGCAAATTAGTTTCCATTAATAAGAATGGTTGTTCAATTAATGAATATTCCTCATCTTGATATATAATGTAATCCACATTATTTGTTTTATTAAACTCAATAGTATTGCGGGGGCCAATTGTACTATCATATTTAAGTCCAGCTTGAGCCAATAACTTAAATGTTTCTTGATTATGTCTTAAATAATGTTGGCGTGTATGTAATATCTCTTTCCCCAAGGCTTGTTCCAAACTATTTTTTTCACTTGAAATTATATTCAAATCATTATATGATTCATAAGAAGGATGCAAACCAATAATTGCTCCATTTTTTACTAATGAATTCATTGTTGAAGAAACATCATTATCGGAAATATTATAATCATTCAAATCATAAGTAGGATTAGATTTCCCTGCCATGAAATAGAATATCGATTGTAAGTTATATTGGTTATTAATTTCTAACATTTCCTCCATACAATAATAAGGGTCTGATGTTCGATTTTTCTTAGATTTTAAATATTCTTTTATGGCCGTAAAAGGCATTACTCCCCTTTTTATTGCCCCAATGATATTTCTAAGAGATTTATATTTAGTAATATAATCAATATCGTGAGTAACAATGGCAGAGTACTTTTTATCTACCAATCAAAACGTTTGCCAATAAGTGAGAATAATTTTTCATTATGCGGTTTATAAAATTCTTTAATAGACGATAAATCTTGGCTGTGATTTACTGTGTAATTGCCTTTATTTGAAATATCGAATGTAACCGTATTGTCAGTATCTAAACCAATAAATTTTTCAACTTTTCGAAACGATTTTTCTGTTTCGTTAAAAAACTCTTCACTATCTATAATCAAGAACTGCTCTTTCGGAAAATAACTAAACCATCTCTGAAGTTGTTCATAATACAGTCCATGTCTTTTATACGTTAACCTACTATTAGCAAATCTATATTCTTCAGGTTTATGATAAACCAGCTTTTCTAAATGTTCTAATCTTGCATCTTCTGCAAAAAAAGCCTTATCAAAATCTAAGCCTTCCCTACCTCTATTGACCTCCATTTTATAATGAGAAAATGCTCTTGAAGCAGGTTCTCTTAAAAGCACAATTAATTTAGCTTTTGGCAAATGCATATGTAATCGAAAAGGAGCTAATTCGTCTCCCAAATAGTCAGGAGTTGCCTCGCCAGTAATCTTATTTTTTCCAAAAGGGAAATGTGAAAAGTACCACTTTAATGAATGAATAAATGAGCTACCAAAAAAATAAATTTCTTTGACTTTTGGATTCTTAACTTGTTTATGTTGGCTTAAATAATCAAACAATGAAGTTGTCCCTCCTTTCTGTACTCCTATTATAATGTAACTAGGTTTTAAACGAAAGTAATTCGTTTGAATTTTGAAAAAACGAAGAATTCTTTTAGTAAATACCCCTGCTATGTTGGATATAAAACTCATGAATTTTGTTTTTTCAAATAGAAAATTACAACATCAGACTCTTCATTCAAATTATCATTTTCGGCTAGCTTTTCGAATTGCTTTTTATCAGCCTCAGTAAAAATAGATTTTTCAAAATCATTTTTAAACGAATTATCATCTTCTAAGGCGATATCGTTTTTATATTGTTCACTTCCTAAGTAACTAAAGCTATTTGATATATGTGACTTTTTATTTACATAAAATCCATGCTTCTTTATGTAGCTCTCAAATGCCTCAACTGAAAACAGATGTAAATGCCTTGGTGCGTCTAAAGCAACCCAATTTTCTTTATACTTTTTATATACAGCATTATTTGCAACTGGAATATTAATTATTAATGTTCCATTATCATTTAGATTTTTGAATGCGGCATCGATTGTAGCATCTAAATTTATAACATGCTCAAAAACATGATTAAAGAGAATAACATCAAATTTTTCATTTAATTGGGTAATGTCTTTTTTATAAATAGTAAGTCCATTACTATAATTAATTTCACTAGGTAAGAAAGGGTCAATTCCACTTAGATTAGAAAATCCATAACTTGCAAATGACAATAACAATCTTCCCCCACCTGTTCCAACATCAAGAATTTTAGAAGATCTTGAAATATCAGGAACAGTATCGAATATCCAAAGAGGACCAGCACCAAATCTTTTCTTTAAAAATTTAAATAAAAACCCTTTTTTTCCTTTGATATATAAATCTGCATATAATTTCTTTACTTTAGCTTTTAAGAAACTATGCTTTTTAACTTCCATTTTAGCATAACTATAATAAGAAGAAGGATAATAGCTAGGTAAGTCTTCAGGAATAGTAATAATTTGTAATGAATTACAATCCATACATTCAGCATATTTAAACTCAGTTCGAAACCCGTGTCTCATTTCCTTTACTAAAAAAGGCTCTTTTAAATGACCATTACATATTCGACAAAGAGACATGCTTATTATTATCTTTTATTATTAATTCTTTAAAAATCTTATAAGAGTTTACTTGATGTTTATATATAAATCTTCTTTTTCTACTTTTGGATTTTATCACGCTGTTTAAACTTCCATCTTCTTTATGAAGAACTTGAAGATCCACAGAATAAAGTGTCTTTAAATTCTTTTTTCTTAATTCATAGTACAAGATGTCCTCTTCTCCATAGAGAAAAGTATTAGGATTTAATCCCTTATAAAGATTTATATATTCTGGTGCACAAATCAAGAAAGCACCATGCAGTTTAACATTTATTTGACTAGTATTAGATTTCCTACTATGTGATTCTCTAAATTTTTGATTCTCAGATTTTCCAAAAAGTTTCTTTTTCCATTTCGGTAACAATTTATCTAGATTCAAAAAGGATAAATAGTAATACATAGAATGTTGAAAAATTATTCGTTCCAATTCCTTTAAATTATCAAAAGCAAATCCCGCAGGATTTTGTCTCCTTTTGCTTAATGTATGTATGTCAGGACCACAAACCGCAAAAGAAGTCTCTTTATGTAATCGAGTAATTTCAGAATCAAAATTGTTAGTTAAGATTTCAATATCACTGTTTACTAAACAAATAAATTCAGCCCCCTTTTTCTTAGCTTCATTATATCCAATATTCATCCCTTGGGCGAACCCTAAATTATTATCTGTTGTAATAACTTGAATAGTATCTTGATCAGCATAAATTTCTTTCAGTTCTTTTCCTGTATGATTAGAACTTCCATTATCTACAATTATAGAATACGGAGATTGACACTTTTCTTGTATTGAACTGACACAAGCTTTTGTATCCTCTATATTCATATAATGAAGTATTATAAAAAACACCATATTAATAAAGTGCTTTCATTTTAGTCCAATACGATTTAAATAATTGATTAACGTCTGGGACTTCTTTAATTAAATAAATCGGAATGAAATAACAAAGACAAATAATAGCAGACTTTAGCACAATATTTACATACGGTGAAAAATCAAAGTTTAAACCATATGTTATTGCAAGACCAATTAAAAAGGCTAAAAGGATAACACCAGTACTTTTTGACAATGGAAAGAGCTTAAATTTAATATAAACAAACAGCGTTTTTAGTATATTAAAAATAGAAAGGCTAATAACCGTGCCACAAGCTGCTCCAGCTGATGCATGTTCAGCAGGAAAATAATCTGTAATTAGATAATATGAAATTATAACATTCAAAATAGCCAAAAGGAGTATAAAGAATAAATTCCATTTATAATATTGTGATTGGACAATAATTGCAGAATTCATGTATGTTAGTCCATTGATTATTATACCAAGAGCTATAAAGACAAAAATATACCTAGCATTTACTAGATTATCTTTTTTAATAATTTCAAGAATATCATTTAGGGAATAGTATATCATAAGGAATATTCCTGATGATAAGTAAAAAAATATTTTAGATAATCTTTTATAGTAGTCTTCTATTTTTTTGTAATCTCTTTCTCTAAGAAAGGTATTAACAATGGGTAAAAATAGTCCTGTTAACGAGTCGATCGGTAGTCTTACAACTGAAGCTAAAAATAAAAATATAGCATAAAAACCTGTTGCTGTGTCTCCCAATAAAAAATATACAAGAACAATGTCAATACTAAAGGCTAGATACATTCCTAGTTCGTTAAAACTACCAAAGACGCCAAAACTTAACTTTTCTTTTATACTAGTCTGCTTTTCAACTAATTCATTTCTATTAATTGTCCACCCATTAAATGCAATATATGAGAATAAGATTATAAAAACACTTGCAAAAACAATATTAAAAAGCCACAGCAAGTCACTTAAAGACATAGAAAAAAAACTAGCTGAAATAATCGCCAAAGGAATTAGAACTTTGACGTTAATAACTTTATTAACCAAAACTGGAACAACTATTCTCTTTTTTGTATTCGAAAAATTTATAAGAATAATATTCAATGAATAAAATAAAACAGAAAAGTATATCGCTATTTGATTCGTTGAAACAACTTCTATAAATGGAAAAATTGGTTGTATTAAATCTATGAATAAAGGCAGAACTAGAAAATACAATGTTGTAAAAAATGCAAAACTTAAACAAAACCACTTTGCTATAAAAAGTAAAAATTCCCTGTCTCTACCATTGAATTCATTAAAATATCTATTTATAATTGCTGACAAACCAAATAAACTAAATGGAGTTAAAAGGCTAACAAGCTTTGAAACCATTTGGAAAGTTCCATAATATGCTAAGTAAAATGGGTAAATAAAAATATTATTTATTACACCTAAAGCAATTGAAATAACATTTACGATTAAGCTTTTAGAACCTTGACGCTTTATTGTATTTTCTCCTTTAGTCATTGGCATATAATGAAACTAAATCCTGAGAAAGGACTTCCCACTTCAAATGATTTTCAATACTTGTAAAAGCATTCGAAGATTGTCGATTATATAATTCTTTGTCATCATAAAGTGACTTAATCTTTTCTGTTAAATCACTTACATCTCTATCCTTAAAAACTAATCCACTATCATATTTGACAATTAGTTTTTCTTGTGCTGGACAATCGCTAACTATTACCGGTTTGCCAAAAGACATGTATTGAAAAATTTTATTTGCATATGTTGTATCATGATGGAGATTTCTATGAATAGGACATATTCCTATATCAGCTGATTTTATATACGATTGAAATAATTTAAAATCTTTCCAACCTTCAAGAGCAACATATTTCTCTAGATCTAATTCTTTTACTTTATTCTTCAAATCACCATCTTCAATAGAACTTCCTACAATCACAAACTTTAAGTTTGGTATATGTGATTTTAGATTATTAATAGCCGAAAGGACAGTATAAAGGCCTCTGCGCGAGCCCGTGTCTCCTAAATATAAAATAGTAAAATTGTCATTGTACATGTTTACTATATCACTGTCAAGATTACAATTATTATAAAATTTTTCTCTTACAGAATTTGGAACAGTACAAAATTTATCATTATTCAAATTCAGTTTTTTACAATAATATTCAGCAGCATCATCTGTAACAGTTATTACTTTATCTGCTAATTTTATATACCTAAATTCAAACTTTTTCCATCGATTAGGATAAATTAATAACTTCCCCAAGAATGTATTTACATGAGAATAAAATTTCATTATTGAAGGACGATTCTCATGCAAATCTAAAGTTATTGGCAAACTGTATTTTTTATTAGAATTAAAAACAGAGCGCGCGATTCTCATATCATGGATATGTAAATGGTCTATTTCATATTCGCTTATAAAAGCGGAGATTTTACTTTTAAAAAATGCATGATAAAAAATAAAAGAATAAGCAAGTGCCGATAAAGAATATATAAACTTAGGCACAATTACTCTATGAACTTTAATATTATTAATTGTTTCTTTTTCAATTATATTTTCACTACCATAACCTACACAAAAGAGAAAAACTTCATGACCATTTTCAATTAGTGTTACTGCTTCATTTTCGACTCTAGGGTCTGGCGGAAATTTCTGATCAAGGATCATTCCTATCCTCATGAACTATGTCGGTTAAAAGGATGTTCGCTAATTGGAAATTTACAAAATGGATGATAATCCCCTTTTAGTCCAATCGGCTTTTTCACTCTAATTTCATGAACAATCTCAATTGCTTTTCGAGATTCTTCTATCTTAAAGCCGTTTCCATTTAAAATGTTTAAATAACTTGATGTATGTAAATCAGAAAAGCCATCACTAAATTCAATTTCCTGATTATTTATTGTCATCGATCTAAATGTAGTTAAACCATTTTCTTTAATTGTATCAGGAAGAGTATCAGAATTGATACTTAAAAACCATCTTACTTTAGCCTGTTTAAATTCAATAAAACCAGCTGCTCTATCATGAGTATGTAAATGCACAATATTATTTTTTACCTCTCCAAATATCCATGCCAACATATCAAAGAAATGAATACCAATATTCGTTGCTATTCCTCCTGACTTTTCATTATTACCTTTCCAACTAGCATAATACCATAAACCTCTAGATGTTATATAGCTTAAATCAATATCGTAAACTTTATCGCTAGGACCACTATCAACTAATTCTTTAATTTCTATAATTCGCTTATGAAGTCTTAGTTGAAGTATAGAAAATATTTCTTTTCCAGTCTCTTTTTCGATTTCATATAGTCCATCTAAATTCCAAGGATTTAGAACTAAAGGTTTTTCACATATTACATTCGCTCCAGCTTTTAAACCAAATCGAATATGCGAATCGTGGAGATAATTTGGGCTACAAATGGATAAATAATCTAATCCACTTTTATTTCGTTTTATTTTTTCGATATGTCTATCGAATCTTTCAAATTCAGTAAAAAATGCGGCTTTAGGGAAAAAACTATCAATTACCCCAACAGAATCATTCCTGTCCATTGCAGCCAATAAATTATTATTTGTTTCTTTTATTGCCCTCATATGTCTAGGTGCGATATACCCAGAAGCTCCTAATAAAGCGAATTGTTTTACTGAATTATTCAAATGAAATAGATTTACTTCGAAATTTCATTAAATTGCTTGTATGAGTTTACTGAATTCATTAGCCATTGATTCTCTACTGAACTTTTTGATATTAGAATTAATGTTGTTCAAGTTGTTTTTTAAAAAAAGATTGTACTTTTCATTTAAAAACTTGTATAAATCTTGTGAATCGGAATAGCTAAATGCTTTTCCCAATTTCTCACTATTTACAATTTTAGCAGCGTCACCATTTATATTTCCAATTAATAATACTGGTTTGCCTGTTCTTATATATTCAAACAATTTAGCAGGAATTCTCCCTTTAGAATTTTCTTTTCCTTTATTAATTAGTAACAATAGAATTGTTGACTTAGACATTATTTTTAGGATCTCACTGTGTGAAACAGAATTGAATGTCACAACTTCCTTCTCCAATTTTGAATGATTAATTAATTCAATAATCTTATTGGAGACGTTTCCATATAAATGAAGTTTTATTGTTTTACCTTCTTCATTTAATTTTGACAATACCGGAAATAAATTATTTGGAATTCTATCTTCGTTTAAAGTTCCAGGATGACAAATAATAAAATCTTCATAAGGTTTAACTTTGTTATTAGAAAAAGAAGATTCTTCATATCCATTTAGAATAACATGAACATTATTGGCTCCAATTTCTTTAAATTCCTCTGCCCAAGAATTAGAAACTGTAGTAACAGCATCAGCTTTCGATAAAACTTTCTTTTCAAGATTTTTGTGCTTAATTTTAGCGAAACTTGACAAATACATTTTATTATGATATTCTATAGTTGTCCAAGGGTCTCTAAAATCAGCAATCCATTTTAAATTCAGTCGCTTTTTTAAAAAAAGACCAAATAAATGTAATGAATGAGGTGTTCCTGTAGTAATTAGTACATCAATTTTATTAGTCTTGACATAATTTAATATGCTTTTTTTACTTTTTAAATACCATGTTATTCTTGCGTCCGGTATAAATATATTTCCTCTTACCCACAACATTATTTTTTCTTTAAGACTTAATGCGCTTTTATCTCTATAAAACAAGCTGTCCAACTCTGAAGTTTCTTTTACTTCTTTGCGTTTAGAAATAATATTTCTAATTTCGAAATTCTTTGATTTTGTCACTTTTATCTTAGGAGAAACAAATCGAAATAAATCATCATCTTTTGCTGTGTAGTCAGGGTTTTCGGGAACAATTACATGAACATTATAACCTAATTTCTCAAGATAATTTGACATGTGAAGCCAGCGATGTCCTGCGACTCCGGATGATGGCGGCCAATAATAAGCAATAATTAATATTGATTTATTATTCAAAAAAAGAAGATACTTTAGAAGTAATATAACTTAAATTAGCTTCCGTCATTTCTGTATGAATTGGTAATGACAAAACTTGTTTACAAAGACTTTCTGTATTTGGTAAAATCTCATTTGAAGAAAAAGCCTTTTGATTGTATAATGGAATAGGGTAATAAATCATAGTAGGAATTCCATAATCTTCAAGATACTTTTTTAATGCATCTCTTTTTCCATTCTTTACTTTTAAAGTATATTGATGAAAAACATGAGTAGAATTTTTGGCTCTAAAAGGAATAATTAAATCATTTAAATCAGAAAAACTATTATCATAATAATCTGCAATTTTTATTCTTTCGGCTGCGTATTTATCTAAATAATTTAATTTCACATTTAATATAGCTGCTTGAATAGAATCTAGTCTACTATTGCAACCAATTACATCATGAACATACTTTTTAGACTGTCCATGATTTGCGATAATTTTGATTTTTTCACCTAATTCTAAATTATTTGTATAACATGCTCCTCCATCTCCAAAAGCTCCTAAATTTTTGGAAGGATAAAAGGAAGTTGTTCCTATATCTCCGACCAAACCAGCTTTAATTTTACTTTTATCTTCAAAAATAAAATCTGCCCCAATTGCTTGTGCATTATCTTCAATTACAAACAAATCATTTGCTTCCGCGATTTTTTTGATGTTGTATAAATCAGCACATTGTCCGTATAAATTAACTGGAATTATTGCTTTTGTTTTGTTTGTTATTTTCCCTTTCAGGTTTTCCAAACTCAAATTAAATGTATTTGGATCAACATCAACCATTATTGGTACCAATTTCAAAAGCGCAATAACTTCTGCAGTAGCAACATAAGTAAAAGCAGGAACAATAACTTCATCACCAGGCTTTAAGCCCAAAGCCATAAAGGCAATTTGGAGAGCATCGGTACCATTTCCGCATGGAATAACTGCTTTCGCCTTTAGATATTCTTCTAAATTCTTTTGGAATTCTTTTACAGCTGCACCATTAATAAATGATGTGGAATCAATTACTTTTTGAATCGCAGAATCAACCTCGTCTTTAATAGCGAGGTATTGATTCTTTATATCAACCATATTAATATTCATAAAAGCCTTTTGGGTTTAACCCAAAAAATATTAACTGGTCTAGAAATATCCTAATTTTTTACGATCCTCCATACTAGTTTCACTTCTTTTATCATCCGTTCTTCCTCCACGTTCAGTCATTCTAGTCGTAGCGATTTCTTTAATAATATCTTCTACTGTTTTCGCATCTGATTTCCAAACACCCGTACAAGTCATATCGCCGATAGTTCTACATCTTACCATTTCAGTAAACACTTCTTCACCATCTTTTTTAGGAATATATTCGCAATCTGCTAAAAGAGTACCATCTCTATTAATTACTTCTCTTTCATGAGCAAAATAAAGGTTAGGTAGGTCAACTTTTTCTTGAGCAAGGTATTGCCAAACATCAAGTTCTGTCCAATTTGAAATAGGGAAAATTCTAAAGTGTTCTCCAATATTCTTTTTACCATTGAATAAATTCCAAAGTTCTGGACGTTGGTTTTTAGGGTCCCATTGGCCGAACTCATCTCTATGCGAGAAGAAACGTTCTTTGGCTCTAGCCTTTTCTTCATCTCTTCTAGCTCCACCTAAAGCGGCGTCATATTTTCCATTTTCTAAAGCTTCCAAAAGAGCTGTAGTTTGCAGGCCATTACGACTTGCGTTTACACCTTTTTCTTCTTGAACCAAACCGTTATCGATTGCTTCTTGAACTGAGCCAACAATTAATTTCGCACCAAATTTTTCAACAAGATCGTCTCTAAATTTAATTGTTTCTGGAAAGTTGTGTCCAGTATCAATATGTAAAAGTGGGAAAGGAATTTTAGCAGGATAAAAAGCTTTGTATGCTAAATAAACCATTAGAATAGAATCTTTTCCTCCTGAGAACATCAACACAGGATTTTCAAACTGTGCTGCGACTTCTCGCATAATAAAAATTGATTCTGCTTCTAATTCTTCTAAGTGGGTAATTGAATAATCCATTATAAATGCCAGTATTTTAATTTTTCCTCCATAACTGAAGGGTCATAAATTGATTTAATATCTATAAGAATACCATTTTCTTTCATATTCTTATTAAAGTCATCCGCGGTTAGTTCTATATATTCTTCGTGAGCAACTGCAACGATTATCGCGTCATAATCATTGGAAATTTGATCAACCAAGGTAAGTTTATATTCGTGAGCGACTTCGTTCGCCGATGCATGGTCATCGGTTATATGAACGACTGTAGAGAAGTCCATAATCGAATGAACAAGATCAACGACTTTAGAGTTTCTGATATCCGCTACATTTTCTTTAAACGTTATTCCTTTTACAAGGACTTTGCATTCCCCAGGGTTTTTACCCTGTTCGATTAACATCTGTATTAATTTTGTTGCAATAAATGTTGGCATCCCATCATTTATTCTTCTTCCTGCCGCAATTACTTGAGGGTCTATCCCAAGGCCTTTTGCTTTATGCATTAAATAATATGGATCAACGCCAATACAGTGGCCTCCAACTAATCCAGGATGAAACTTCAAGAAATTCCATTTTGTGCCTGCTGCTTTAAGGACTTCTTGAGTATCTATTCCCATTTTATCGAATATTATTGATAACTCATTCATCAAAGAAATATTTAAATCTCTTTGCGTATTTTCTATCACTTTAGCTGCTTCAGCTACCTTAATAGAACTCGCTTGGTGAATACCGGCTTCAATAATATGTCCATATACTTCAGCTATTTGTTTTAAAGACTTTTTAGTATCCCCAGATACTATTTTTGTAATTTTTGTAAGTGTTCTTACTTTATCTCCTGGCACAATCCTTTCAGGGCTATAGCCTACACTAAAATCTACTCCTCTTGTCAATCCAGATCGTTTTTCAACTACAGGAAGACAATCATCTTCTGTACATCCAGGATACACTGTAGATTCAAATACTACATAATCACCTTTCTTTATTACAGACCCTACTGTCTCTGATGCTCCTAGTAAAGGTTTTAAATTTGGTACTTTATTGTTATCTATATCCGTAGGAACAGCAACAATATAAAAGTTGGCTTCTTTTAAAACCTCAAGGTCTGATGTAAATACTATTTTCTTGTTTTCAAAGGCTGAATCCTCTAATTCTTTCGAAGGATCTTTGCCATCTTGCATCATTTTAACTCTTTCTTCATTAATATCGAAGCCAATGACGTTAAAATCTTTTGCAAACTCTAATGCGATAGGCAAGCCAACATATCCTAGACCGATTAGTGCAATTTTTTTCTCTTGTTTAACTAAACTCTTATAAATACCCATTATTGATAAAATGTTTTGTTCATTTTAGTTAAATCAAAAATCTTACCAAAACTATTGTAATATGCAAATTCATTGATCTTAACTTGCATTTACTTTTTTTACGACATTGTTATCTATAGTGTATCTTTCTCCACTTTCTTCACAGGTTGCAATATTATCAACAAAGTTCAATCGGTTTCCAAATTGGCTTACGAAGCCTATTTGTTCTGCTGGATTTCCAACTACTAATGCATAATCTAAAACATCCTTAGTTACTACTGCGCCTGCTCCTACAAATGAATATTTACCTAAATTGTTGCCACAGATTATGGTAGCATTTGCCCCTATTGAGCATCCTTTTCCAACATGAGTGTTTTTGTAACTTTCTTTTCTATTCACATCACTTCTAGGGTTAATAACATTTGTAAAAACCATAGAGGGTCCAAGGAATACATCATCTTCACAAGTTACTCCTTTATAAATAGAAACATTGTTTTGAACCTTGACATTATTGCCAATGCTTACATCATTTGCAATAAAAACATTTTGACCAAGGTTACAATTGACACCTATAGTGGCATTACTCATTATATGACAGAAATGCCAAATTTTAGTTCCATTCCCTATTTTTGCCCCCTCATCAATAACAGAAGATGGGTGAATAAAAACTTCTTCTTTGTTCATTAAAAAGGTGAAATGTGATTAAGAATAAAATCAACTAATTGATCAGCAGATTCTTGAACCGAACCATCTGTTAAAACCGTTAATGCTGGATTTACTGGTTTTTCATACGGAGAGTCAATTCCTGTAAATCCTTTTATTTCGCCTGCTCTTGCTCTCTTATACAAGCCTTTGACATCTCTTTTTTCGCATTCTTCTAAAGATGTATCAATAAGGATTTCAAAATAATCCTCCTCTCCAATAATCTCTTTTGCCATTTCTCTAATCTCGATCGTGGGACTTACAAAAGTATTTATGCAAACAATTCCTTGTCGAATACTTAAAGCGGTTAATTCCGCAATTCTTCGAATATTTTCTTTTCGATCTTCTAAGCTAAAAGTAAGATTGTTACATAATCCCGATCTTACATTATCGCCATCTATCAATTGAACAAAGAATCCTTTATTAAATAATAATCTTTCAACTTGCTTAGCAATTGTTGTTTTACCTGAACCAGAAAAACCTGTCAACCAAAAAACTTTTGCTTTTTGATTTAAAAAGGCTTCTTTTTCTTCTCTTGAAATTAACTGATCGTAAACAGGATATATATTTTCCATTAATGAATTACTTTTCTTCCAATACTAGAATAGTAAAATCCTAAATCAGACATAAATTCTAAGTCAAATAGGTTTCTACCATCAAAAATTACACTTTCATTTAGATTTTCAGATAACTTTTTAAAATCTGGGGTTCTAAAAACTTGCCATTCGGTCATTATTAATAATGCATCTTTATTTTCAGTTGCTTGATACATATGAGATGCATAGCTAAGTTTATCTCCGTAAATTTCTTTTACATTATCCATAGCTTCAGGATCATAAACAGAGATTTTACAATTTTTAGCTAATAACCTATCTATAATATACAATGCAGGTGCTTCTCGAATGTCATCGGTATTTGGCTTAAAAGCCAAGCCCCAAATTCCTATACTTTTACCTTCCAATTCGTTACCAAAATAGTTTTCCAACTTGTCATACAACAAAACTCTTTGTTTGCTATTTACGGAAAGAACTGATTTTAATATTTTAAAATCATATGATTCAGCATCTGCTAAATATTCTAATGCTTGGACATCCTTTGGAAAGCAAGAGCCACCAAAGCCTATCCCGGGAAAGAGAAATCTTTTTCCTATTCGTGAATCACTGCCCATTCCTTGTCTTACCTTATCCACATCAGCTCCAAGTTTTTCACACAAATTTGCAATTTCATTCATAAAACTAATTCTAGTTGCTAAGTATGAATTAGCTGCATACTTTGTTAATTCACTAGAACGAACATCCATAAAATAAATAGGATTCCCTTGTCTCACAAATGGGTCGTACAATCTTTTCATAGTTTTTTTAGCACGATCACTGTCCGTTCCAATAACAACTCTATCTGGTTTCATGAAATCATTTACAGCAACACCTTCTCTTAAAAACTCAGGATTACTTACAACATCGAATAATTTTTTATCCAATTTCTTTTCTAGTAGTTCTTGGACTTTATCCGCAGTTCCTACTGGAACAGTACTTTTGTTTACAATAACTTTATAAGATGTAATTTTCTCAGAAAGTTGTTCTGCTACTTTTAGTACATATTGCAAATCCGCTTGTCCCCCTTTACCAGGCGGTGTTGGAAGTGCTAAAAAGATGATTTCGGCATCTTTTATCCCATCATCTAGCGATGTTGTAAAATGTAAGCGTTCTTGTTCAAGGTTCCTAGTAAATAAGGTTTCAAGGCCAGGTTCATAAATTACTATTTCACCCTTACTTAACCGATCAACTTTGTTTGAATCTATATCAACACAAATAACATTATTTCCAGTTTCGGAAAAACATGTTCCACTAACTAAACCAACATATCCTGTTCCAATTACACAAATATTCATTTTTCCTTTTTTGATGGGCTCCGCCCATTTAGAGTCGCAAGAAGAACTCTATTAAAAGACTAATAATCAACAACTTAAGTAGAATGAAATTTAATTTCAACCCACCTTTTATGCAAAAGAATGCTTTGTTTGAAGCATATCTTCCGACACATTTATTTCCAAAGTATAGCCTAAGCTCTCAAGAGCAACTTGAACATACTTTTTACTTTTTCTTTTGATGACAGTTCCTTTCAAACCAGTCAAATTTCCCGAAATTATTTCCACTTTTGCTCCTTTCTCAAGAGGCCCATTATGCACTTTTTCCACTAAATCTTCCCCTACTACCCATTTCATAATATCTATCTCTTTCTTAGGAATAGATATTAAGGCTCCACGGATTTTTAAAAAACTAATAACGTTTTCTGTCTGTAAAACTTTTACGTAATCTTCTTTAGTGATATTAACAAAGACATAGCACGAAATAAGTGGCAACTCTACGTTTTTCTTCTTTCGCGTATACACTCTAGTGAACTTTAAGAGAGGGACATAATTTTCAATCCCTTTTTTACTAAGTCTTTCGGAAACATATTTCTCGCATCTATATCTTGTATAGACAGCAAACCATTTTTTCTCAGTGAGACTTATTTGGTCATTGCGCTTACTCAGTTTCATCTAGTTCTTTTTTACGCGACCACAATAACAAACCATCAGGATGTTGCTTAAGAATTTCATCTTGTTCCTCAAATGAATAGGTTATATATCTTATTTTTCTTGACAAATGTTCTTCGACTCGATCAATTAAGCGCACAAGATATTCTTTATCTATGTTTCCGAAAAAAATAAGGTCAATAATTTTATGATCTATTCCTTTGCTTAATGAACCAATAAGATATACTTGCTCTACTTCACCCAGCCTTTGAACTACCTTTTCAATAATCTTGTCTACACCTATATATTTCATTAGGATGTTGTGAACTTCTTGAAATAAAGGATGATCAGTATTCGCCTTAAAATATTTCTTATTCCCGCTAGACTCTGTTTTTAACATACCTGCCTCTTCAAATCTATTTAACTCTAGACGTATAGAATTTGTGGAATCCCCAAATTCTTGTTCTAGTCCACGAAGATATCCTTCCGACTTGGAATTCAGGAAGAATTTTAAGAGTAACTTGACTCTTGTTTTTGATGAAATTAAGGCTTCTAACATAGATTGAGTAAAAAACTTACTCAAATATAAGTTTTTTAATTTGTTTACAACAAAAAACAGCGCTTTTGATCGTAGCAAAAGTCAAATAATCAACATTTTTTTCGATGTATTTATATACACTAAGCCAACTTTATCCTCTATCAAATGCATGGATAAATACCTTCGATGATACAATGGAGAGCTGTTCAGAATCTTTACTGAAGTTTGTATATTTTGGGCTCGAGCCCAAAATGTTTTCTTATTAGCCTCAATTCGAGTTATGTTGTTTCAACTTTTCCAGATTAATGACAACACATAATTATCAAATCATTTGCTTCATTTCTAAGTTTGAACCATTGAAACCATATTCTATTTCTAAAAAAATCTACATGTTAACAGACATTAACGAACTAAATCATAACAATTTATAGTTATATTCGTCAGTATGATGATAGTACTAAAATGTTTATCATGTTAAAATTACACTCAAAACTATTTATTCTTATTGCTGTGTTCTTTACGGCCAGCTCATTTAATACACCAAACATTGACCCCTGTGGTGTAACAAATAAGTCATTCCAAGAAGGAGAACATGTCGTTTACAAAATATATTATAACTGGAACTTTGTGTGGATTAGCGCAGGTGAGGTAGATTTTAAACTTTCAGAAACAGAAGATCATTATATTGTTGAGGCAACAGGTAAGACGTATAAGTCTTATGAAATGTTTTTCAAGGTAAATGACTATTATAAAACTGTTATTGACAAAAATACCATGCTTCCTGTTGAGTTTGAAAGAAATATAGAAGAGGGAGGTTATCGATTCTATAACAAAATAGAATTTGATCAAATCAATGGTGAAGCCATTTCGTATACGGGTAAAACAAAAGATGAGGTTACTGCAAAAATTTATCCGATTGAACAATGCATGCATGATATGTTATCTACTGTTTACTTTTTAAGAAATTTAGATTATAACGATTTGGAACAAGTTGAAAAATTTCCAGTTGAAATGTTTATCGATGATAAAGTATATCCTATTGAAATATCTTATGAAGGAAAAGATGTACAGGATATAAAAGGAATAGGAGAACTTGATGCGGTTAAAATATCCCCACAAGTAGTAGCTGGAGTTGTCTTTACCAATGAAGCAAAAATGAATATTTGGGTTTCTGATGATGAAAATAAAGTGCCATTAATTATTGAATCGCCTATTAGTGTAGGTAGTATTCAAGCAATTCTTAAATCACACTCGGGACTTAAACATCCTTTGGGTAACGGATAATGAAATCTATAAAAAACATATTGCTTTTAATAATGGGATTAGCACTGATTGCTTGTCTAGCATTTATTTATACAAAGCAGATTTTAATTCCAAAAAGACATACAATTGAGAGTTCTACGATTGTTTTAGAAAAAATAAACAAAGTATTAAAGTTAGTAACCATTGAGGGTCAATTTTCCGATTTAAGTAGCCATGAAGAGTATTATGGATACAATATAAGTCCTTTAAGAAAAAAGACTCTGATTCGAGTAAATGCAAATGTTTTAGTAGGATATGATTTAGAAAAAGTCGAATTAAAGATCGATGAAAATGCTCGTAAAATTTATATTGATTCTTTTCCTGCTCCTGAAATACTTAGTTTAGATGATGATGTGGAGTATTATGACATCTCAGAAGGCTTATTTGTGTCCTTTTCAAAAGAAGATTATACTTCTATACAAAAGAAGGCTAAAAAAGATATTGAACAGATTGCCTTAGAAAGTGGTTTAATAAATAGTGCTGAAGAGCAAAAAGAAGATTTAATTTCTATGCTTCATCTTACATTGAATAACATTGGCTGGGAATTAATCATAAAAGATGAAGAGATAAAGGATTAAAGCAATTTGAAAATGCTTTACCTTTGTAAAAAAATAATATTTGAAAAAAGAGAGAAAAATAGGATTTGATCAATTCGTTGATTTTTTTCCTGAAATAGAGTTACCTGTTACAATTACAGAAGAAAGTTCCCTAGATTTCAGTCGTTTAAATACTCCATTCTCTGGAGAAGCCATATCAAAATTCATTATACCAATAGAGGCAGAAACGGGTGAATTTACTGAATATTTACCTTGTTTTAGACTAAAGGATACTGGAAAAATACACGCTTTAGTGTATTGGAAGGCAAGTCTTTTAAACTATGAATATAAAATGGTAACCTTTGATAACGAAGGTAAATTAATAGATGGTAAAGTAATCGCTGGAACAATTACAAATCAAGAAACAATAATAAGAACCGTCAGCACAATAGACGAAGACTGGATAATTCACACAGTGGTAGGACAACAAAAATCGGATTCAAAAGAATTAAATACCGAAAGTCAAGCATACACTTTGGAATTAATCGGTACAGGAGAAATTGTTTTCTCCTTAAATGAAGAAAAAATATGAGTAGAAGAAGAAATAATAAACAAAGAAAAAAATTAAGACCACAAGAGCTTGAAAGAAAACTATTAAAGCAATTTTTTATAAACCCAAAGAAGAGATTCAATTCTAAACAGCTAATAAAAAAGCTAAAACTTATAAATAATCGAGATTCCATTGATTATGCTTTGAGCAAACTAGCTAAACAAGACAAACTAATTCCAATAAGTGAAGGGAGATATAAATTAAACAAAGCATATAAAGGTGATTTTGGAGAAGGAGTAAGTAAAGGAAACAGCACGAAAAAGATTGTAACTGGTAAAGTCGATATGACAAGATCTGGTTCTGCATATATTGTATCAGATGAGTTAAAAGAAGATGTATTTATAGCTGCTAAAAACTTGCGGGGTGCTCTTGACGGAGACACTGTTAAAATAATTGCGCATCTAAAATCAGGTAAGCATAAAGCATCAGGAAATGTATTAGAAATAATAGAACGAGGACAAGCGAAATTTATAGGTAAATTATATAAATATCCAAATGAGGCATTTGTTGAAGTAAATCACAAAGGAGTAAACTTCCAAGTTGATGTCAAATTACACGAAGTTGAAAACATTAATCAAGGGAATGCGGTAAAATTAGATATTATTTCTTGGGGAAGAGATGATACAAAACGATTGTATGTAGGAGAAAATGTTATTGATTTAGGACCAGGAACAAGTAATGATGTTGTAATGACGGAAATTTTATACAATAATGGATTCGCAGAAGAATTTCCAAAAATTGTAGAAGATGAAGCACGTCAATTATCTATGGTCATAGATGAACAAGCACTTAAAGAGAGAAAAGATTTCAGAGATACATTCACTATCACAATAGATCCTGAAACAGCGAAGGATTTTGACGATGCATTATCATATAAAGAATTAGAAAATGGAGATTTTGAGATAGGTGTACATATTGCTGACGTCACACACTATCTTCGTCCAGGAACGGAACTAGATAAAGAAGCTTATGAAAGATCAACTTCGGTATACCTTGTAGATAGAGTAGCGCCAATGTTGCCAGAAATGTTATCCAATGACCTATGTTCATTAAATCCAAAAGAAGATAAGTTTTGCTTCACTGCCGCCTTCATATTCAATAAAGATTTCAAAATAAAAGATAGATGGTTTGGTCGAACGATCATTCACAGTAATAGGAGATTTACTTACGAAGAGGCACAAGAGAGAATTCTATCTGGAGAAGGGGATTTTGCTAAGGAAATTCAATTTTTAGACAAAGTATCTAAGAGTTTAAGAGCAAAAAGGTTTGAAAATGGATCTATTGCTTTTCAAAGTGAAGAATTAAGATTCAAATTAGATGAAAATGGTAAACCTCTTGAAGTTTATGTAAAAGAATCTTTTGATGCACATCAGCTGGTTGAAGATTTTATGTTATTAGCGAATAAAGAAGTTGCATTATTTATAGATCGAAAAAGCAAAGGAAAAGAGATTCCATTTGTGTACAGGGTACACGATGAACCAAATCCTGAAAAACTTGCTGATTTTGCTTTATTTGCAAAGGCTATGGGTCTTGAAATGAAGCTTGATACACCTGAACAAATAACGCAATCTTTTAATAATCTTGCGGAACAAGTAAAAGAAAATGATCCATTAAAAATACTAGAACCATTAGCTATTCGAACAATGGCTAAGGCAGAATACAGTAGTAATAATATTGGTCATTATGGTTTAAGATTTGAACATTATGCTCATTTCACTTCGCCAATTAGAAGATATGCTGATGTTTTAGTTCATAGGATTCTAGCGGCTAATTTAGATGGTATAGAACGTAGGGATAAAGATAAGTTAGAAGCAAATTGCAAGCATATTTCTTTACAAGAAAGAAAAGCTGTAGTAGCAGAGAGAGAGTCTATAAAGTATAAACAAGTAGAATGGGCTTCAAGTCATGTTGGAGAAGAATTTACAGCATATATCAGTGGAATGATTGATAGAGGATTGTTTATTACACTGGAAAATTCACTTGTAGAAGGAATGGTTGGTTTCAATCAATTAGATGATTCCTTTGAGGTGCAAGGAAAGCTTACTGCAAAGGGAAAACGGACAGGTCAGGTATTTAAAATGGGAGATGTTGTAAAAGTTAAAATCACTTCTGCAGATCTAGAAAAGCGACAAATAGAGTTAGAATATATCACTCCAGAGTAATCTTTGAAGTCAACGGTTTCAATTCGTTTTAAAAGGACAAAAGCCTTTATTAAATGAGTTGAGATTATTTTGCTTATGCATTTTATTGGCAGAAGTGAATGGACATTAAAAAAGGGGAGATTAGTCGATGTCGACTAATCTCCCTTTTTTTGGGATGACCTCATTTAGTTTTCAGCTTTTGTATTCTCTTTTCCCCAAAACTCTAAGTCTGGACAAGAAGAGAAGCGTTCATCAAGTTGAACATATTTTTTTGCAGCTTTTTCTTGAACCCATTTTCCGAAATACTCATTCTTCTTATTTTCTTTCGCATAAAACTGAATTTTCGCATAATCTTGCTCTAAATTGGCCTTATGTGGTCTTGTTTTAGACAACAATTTTATAATTCTAAATTGAGTTTCACCTCTAGGAGAGGTATATTCTATAGGTTCAGTAATTCCATTCACTTCAATTTTTTCAATTTCGAAGTAAATGTCTGGAGGTAAGTCAGCAGTTTCGAAAAAAGTAGTTCCATTTACTGGATTAGTAAGTCTACCATTGTTATTAAAGCTTTCTTCATCTTTTGATGAATATTTTTTAATCGCTTTTTGAAAAGAAATACTATCAACAATTATTTCTTCTCTTATTCCGATTAATTTTTGTTTTGTTTTTTCAATATCATCATAAGTTAATTCTGGTTTGAAAAGGATGTGTCTTGTATGAACAGTGTTTCCTCTTCGATCAAGAAGTTGAACAATATGATATCCAAAAGGGGATTCAAAAGGTTCACTTATTTCGTTTTTTGTCAGGGTATATGCAACTGCGTCAAATTCTGGAACAAAAGTTCCTCTTGTTTGCCAACCAAGATCACCGCCTAATCTTTTTGAACCAGGGTCTGCACTATATTTTTTAGCTAGAGCGGCAAAGTCACCTTCATTAAGCATAAGTTCTTTATGAACGGCGATAGCTGCGTCGTAGGATTTCTGTTTTTCTTCTTCATTAACTTGCGGGACAAGAACGATTTCTGCAACTTCTACCTCAGAACTAAAGTAAGGTAAAGAATCAGAAGGAATTCTGTTGAAAAATGCTTTTGTTTCGCTTGGTGTAATCGTAATACCTTCAAACAATGATCCTCTCATTCTTTCCGCGAGTAACATTTCTTTCATATTTACTCTCATCCAGGCTTTTACTTCAGGAATTGTTTGGCCATAGTACTCTTCAAAAAATTCTGTATCTCCATTCATTTGACGTAAAATAGATTCTACTCTATAATCAAGTTGTTGTTCAACTTCCGAATCCATTACGATTATACTATCAAGTTTAGCTTGATCAACCATAATTTTTTGGGCCATTAATCCTTCTAATATAGAACACCTTTCTTTGTCACTAATCGTTCCTGACGATTCTTGCAAGTAAGAAAATTGTTTTTCTACATCACTTAACAATATATATTCACTTCCAACTTGAGCAACAACTTTGTCAACCAATTTTTGGGCTTTAAGCCCAAAAGAAAAACAAAAACTCATTACTAAAAATAATATTATTCTTCCTTCTTTCAATTTCATCTTAATTGATAATTATCTTATTGTTGTTTAAAGCCGAATTATACAATTCATTACTGTATTCTTCTAGCAAATTTTCTTTTCGTTTTTCAATTATGGCATTTGTAAGGTATCTCTTCATATATGATAACGGTGCAATTTCGCTTTTGTCTACATAATCAAAGACCCTTAAGAAAAAAATAAAGTCTGTACTTTCAAGTGACTTGTTATAATTTTCACTCAAATCACTTTCGTCAATTTGATCCAAAGGTAAATGTAAACTCAAGTCAAACCAAGTTTGCCATTTCGTAGAATCAAGCGATTGAAACTCAATTTCTTGATTTAAGCTTTCATAGAACTGATCAAATTCTCCTCTTTTGAAGTAATTATTGATATCTAGAATTTCCGGATGTGCTTTAGAAATAACGACAAGATGATACTTAAAAATATCTTTCCTTAATTTATAACTTTCTTTTAGCTCTGCATATTTTGCATTCAATTGTACAGAATCAACCTCTAAATCTAAGTTCTTATTTAAATATTTTTCTTTTTGTTTTTGAACAATGAGCGTTTTTTTATACGATTCCGTTAAGGATTCTATTTCCTTTTTATCGTTTGGTGAAAGTTTCGAATTTTCTTCAATCAAAGTATTTCTTATCCATGAATCAATATATTCTCTTTGATTATAAGACATAGTATCCTCCCCAAGTTGGCTAAATACATCAGATTGGTATAATTCTGTACTATATACTTTAGCTAACAATTTGTTGTTTCCTTTTATTTGTTTGCATGAATGAATAACAAACAGCACAGGAATGAATAGAAAATATTTGATTCTTAGCAACATTACTTTTTTACTAAGGTCTTTAATACCTCTTCATTAACATTTACATTATACTTCAACCGTAAGTCAGATACCCATTTCTTTTCTAGTTCATCTTGATAATCTGCTTCAATGTAACCTCTAGCTTCTTTAAGCGATTTTTGCACTGGCGGCATTATCTCAATTATTTTTTTGAAAGTTGTTTTCGACTTCCTTTTATCAACAACTGGACTTGATAATGATTTTTTAGAAAATTTAATCCCTGATACATCTCTACTTCCTCTTTCATAGGTATCTTCTTCAATTGTAAAGATATCTCCAAATTTATTCTTTAGCCATTCTGGCGATTTCTTTTTAGCCTTCTTCATAAACTGCTCAATCACTTTTTCATCTGTCGTATTTAATATGAATGTTTGTGTTTTAGCACGTTCTTTCCACATGTAGTTTTTCGCATTCTTTGAATAAAATGCTTCAAGTCCCACAGAATCTTGAGAGGCTTTGTCCCAAACATTCATTTTAGTAACTTCGAATAATAAAATTCCTTCTTCGTATTCTCTCATTATGGCTTTAAAATCAGGATACTTCTTAACTAACTGTTTTTCTTCGTATTCTATCGCTTTCTCTTGTACGAAGTCCGAATAAAGTCTTGAAATCGCTTCATCTATTTCCAACTCGTCCATTCGCAATCTCGCTCTTGTATTATCTTTTGCATATTTTACGAAATCACTTAACTCTACGTTAGTATCAGAAAATGAAAGTAATGTTTTATTCTCCATTTCACTTGGCTTCCACTTATAAGAATAAAACGACTTATCGAGAGTAGACTTAAATGAATTCAGGACTGCAGGATTTTCTTTAAAGTTTGACTCTTCTTTAATTTTATCAATTAATGATTCTTTTGCAATTTTATGTCTAGGGTCCTTAATTACAAGAGCCTTCAATCTTTTTTTAGAGTCTTCATAATTATCCGGGGCTTTCTTAGAGATTCTTTTAATAATGTGCCATCCTACCGAAGATTCAATTGGCTGAGTGTATGTGCCATCTTCAGTAAGAGAGAATGCTGCTTCTTCAAAAGAGCTCTCATATTTATTCATTCCAAAAAAGCCTAAATAACCTCCGTTTCTTGCAGAAGATTTATCCTCGCTTATATCTTTTGCTAATTCGCTAAAATCTTCACCCGCTTCTAATCTTGCATAGATTGCATCGATTCTAGGTTTAACATCGGATTTCTTTTGTCTTATTTTTTCTTTTCTCAATAAAATATGAGAAACTTCTATTTCTCCTCTTGAGTCCCTAACTTTATCTAGTCTAGCAATATGAAAGCCAAGCTTCGTTCTTACTGGCTCAGAAATTCCTCCTACTTCTAATGCATAAGCTGCATTTTCTAATTCATAAAACCCTGAAGGAAACATAGAACTTAAATATGGTAATCCTCCTCCATTTTCTTTAGATATTTTATCTTCTGAAAATTCCTGAACAGCATCGTCGAAAGACATCCCTTCTTTAAGTTTTTTAGAAATATTCTTTATTTTGTTTTTTGCTGCATTAACAGCATTTTCATTAGCATTGGGGCCTACTGAAACTAGTATATGAGATAGTTTAACATCCTTAGCAGATCTTTTATAAACTTCGTCAATTAATCTATTTGTTACTTCTTTATCCGTTAGATAAGACTTCGCTAGTTGCTTTCTGTAGCCATCAAGCTCTGTCATTAAGCTAGGAATAGTGTCTAGTTTTATTTCCTTAGCACGTTGAACTTTCAACTTAAATTTCACGTATAACTCCAAATATTCTTCTAGGCTTTCTTGGCTGTAATCAGTGTTTTTGCCAGTATTTTTAGAATATATATAGTCAAATTCAGAAAGATGAACTGGATTATCTTCAACTGTAAACAAAACAGGATCATCAGATTGAGAAAATCCTACAATTGAAAAGAGACATAAAGTTAAAATATAGATGTACTTACGCATAATTATTTTATTGAGCCGCAAAATTAGATATAAATAGGCTAATTAGCTTTCCTTATCGAAAAAACATAGTATAAACGACGTGAAATAGTAAAAAAGTATAGCATTTTTTACTTAGGTTATCATCTTATTTTTGGGCGAAAGCCCAAAATAGCTAATATAAAGCTGCTCCTACATTCTTATATGGCCAAGGAATATTGGTCAAAATCAGTATCAATGCAAGGATATTAAATATCGCTATTATCATATGCCTTGAAGGAATTTTGTTTCTTCTTTTAGCAATAGCCCCTCCTACCGTAATGAGTATAATTGCTAAAAGCATAGATGGCATATGTTGTAATGTAAAAAAACTTACAATTTTATTTGCTTTCCATTCTCCTTCGAAAATCATTTTGGGGCTAATGAAGAACAGAATAAAACCAAGTACTAATTGAATATGTACAAAAATTGTGTTGAATGTATAAATCTTCGTTGTTGGACTGGACCATTCAGAAGATTTAGTAAGCCAATTTTTAAGGCTAATAATTACAGTAAGAACCAAAAATAATAGAACTAGCCACCGAAGAACAGAATGCGAATGAAGTAAAATATTATACATTAAATGTTAAATTTTAAAAATAAATATATAAAATTACTCTAATGTTTAATTACCATTGCTATAAAATCAATATATTTAGCCTTTTTTGATCAAAACTAAAATTATGCTTAAGGAATTTAAGGACTTTATAATGACAGGAAATGTCATTGATTTTGCAGTAGCTGTTATCTTAGCCGGAGCTATCGGCCTAGTTATCAATACTTTTGTAGCTGACATTGTTATGCCAGTTGTTGGTCACCTTGTAGGTGGAGTTAATTTCGATGATATTAAGACAGTTCTTTCACCAGCTTCAGTTGATGCTGATGGAAATGCAATTGCTGAAAATGCAATCATGTGGGGAAAATGGGTTAACACTATTGTTAATTTATTACTTGTAGGATTTGTATTATTCCTAATTGTAAAAGCTTACAACAAAGTGAATAAGCCAGCAGAAGAAGCACCAGCAGGTCCTTCACAAGAGGATCTTCTTGCAGAAATCCGCGACCTATTAGCAAAATAAAACCATTCTTTAAGAAAACAATTAATATATGGAGAGTTGAGCAATCAACTCTCCATTTTTATTTATTCCATATGCAAAAGTCAACATTTACAAAATACATTCAATCACTTAATGACGAAGAGCTTAGGCTAGAGCTAGAAACATTATATGGATTTTCGCCTGATGTAAAACAATTTTATGTCATGGAGCTCGGATCAGAGAAAGATAGACAACGTATATATAACAATATTAAAAAAGACATCGCTTCAAAATACGCTACTCGATCTATAAGACGACCAAGAAAACCCAGAATTAGTAAAATACGAGCGATATTAAGAAATCTAGAAAGACAAAAAAGTTTTACATATGAATTAGGTGAAGTGTTCCTTTTCAATGTAGAATGTGCAACAGAATATGTAAAGAAACACTGGGTTCTAACTGATCCATTAATAAATATCATTCTCGAAACCTATGAAAAAGCTTGTTTATATATTCGTGATGCATTAATGGAAGAGGAATACATGGATAGAATAAATCAATGTCTCGTAAATATGAAAAGGCAGCCAGGTACTGCAATTGAAATGGAAAAAATAAAGGATAAAGTATTCGACGAATAGTCTTTTTAGAAACTTTATAATTAATTAAATACATTACCTTTGCGCACTATTTATGAATTTCGAAGCTATAAGACCATATTATGATAGTGAAGTAAATAAGGCATTAATCGATTGCATTAATGATCCTATGATGCTTGCATTGTTAGATTATACCTTTCCAGAAAAAGACGTGGACTTTTATAAATTGAAATTAAACGAAGTTCATTCAATTTATGACTTCCATAAAAACATAATTTATCCTGCTCTAAAAAGAGTTCTTGAAGAAACGACTGAATCTCTTACAACTTCTGGTTTTGACGACTTAGATAAGAATACTTCTTATTTGTATATTTCAAATCATAGAGACATTGTTCTTGATACAAGCTTAACAAATCTCATTTTATTGGAAAAAGAAATGAGAATGACTGCTTCGGCTATAGGAGATAATTTAGTAAATAATGATTTTCTTTTAACTTTTTCAAGAGTCAATAGAAATTTTTTAGTACACCGATCGCTACCTCCTAGAGAGATGTTAGCCAAAGCGAAGGAGCTGTCTAGCTATATTCATTATTTATTAAATAATAAAAATTCTATTTGGTTAGCTCAACGAGAAGGCAGGACCAAAGATGGAAACGATACTACACATCCTGGTGTAATTAAAATGTTGTCGATGGCAAAACCGGAGGATGTTCATATATGTGATTATCTACTTTCTTTAAAAATAATTCCTTTAAGCATATCTTATGAATACGATCCTACGGATTACATGAAAATGCCTGCAATTCTAGCCGCTTTGAATGGAAAAAAATATACTAAAACTAAAAATGAAGATTTCAATAATATTTTAAAAGGTGTTCTAGGATATAAAAAAAGAGTTCATATTTCATGTGGAAAAGAGCAGAAAGAATTCATTACAGATCTAAAAAAACAAGGGCTTCCTGATAAGGCTGTTGTTCGGGCTTTCGCCCAAAGGTTAACAGATGAAGTTCAAAAAAACTACAAACTTCATTCTACTAATTATATAGCATACGATATAATTAATAATTCGAGGGTAAATAATGACAAGTACACCAATGAGGAATATAATGCATTCTTAAAAAGAATGGATAAAAAATTAGAAAATAATGAAGCCCAAATGCGTAATAATTTTCTATTAATGTATGCAAATCCTGTTGTGAATAAAATAAATTTATTGGCTCATGCTTAAGAAAAAAGTAATTGCTCATTCTATTACTAATCTAACTGATGCGCGCTATTTTGCTGGTTGGATGGTTGATTATTTTATTTTTTCAATCGATTCAAAATCTTCAAATTATATTTTACCTCAAGAAATAGGAACTTTTCAAAGCTGGGTAGAAGGTCCTGAATATTTTCTAGAGTACTCAAAAGAAATGGAATCAAATCCTGAAAAGTTTCTAGTGGATCTTAACTGCTCTGGAATATATATTCCATATGCTGATAGAGGCCTATTATCAAATTATGATTTTCCTGTCATTTATGCGATAAACGAAGGTGAATTAAATGAATTTCTTGAATTTAATTCAAATGAAATAGCTGTTCTTTCGACAAATAAATCATTATCATCAATTGATATTTCACCTGATAAAAAATTAAAAAACACTATATTTTATAATATAGAAAATCAAGAAGTAAACGATAATGATTTATTAGAAACCTCATTCGATGGGTTTATGGTTCATGGTAGTCCTGAAGAAAAAGTAGGATTTAAATCTTATGATGAGCTAGATGACATTTTTGAAATATTACAAGATTTTTAAACTAGATAATATCTAGAAACGTGTGGGATATTGTCTTGAATTAGATCATCTTATTTAGTCTGTTAATTGAATCACTATATTTCCTAAATAATACTTTTTAAAATACTAATTAAATCTTTGATGTTGGTGAAAATTAATTATTTCTATCAATAGAAAAGAGATAAAAAAACTTCGTCTTGGCTAAAGCCAAGACGAAGTTTTTTTATCTACATTCATAGGAATGAACAATAGATTTTTCCTCTTTATTTTAATTATATCTCCGAATTATTTATACAATTAATATTCAAGAAATCTCAATTAAGAATATTAAGACAATCTTTGCCTCACCACACTCGCTAAAGTTTTCCCATCAGCAGAACCTGCTAATTTCTGCGATGCTACACCCATTACTTTACCCATATCTTTCATTCCTTCAGCACCTAAATCTGAAATAATTCCATCTACGATTTCGGCAATTTTTTCTTCACTTAATTGCTCAGGTAAATATTTCGAAATAACAGCAATCTCTTCTTCTTCTACCGCAGCTAAGTCGTCTCTTCCCTGTTCTTTATAAATATTCAATGAGTCCTTTCTTTGCTTCACCATCTTCTGAACCAACTTAATCTCTTTTTCTTCAGTCATTTCCGCTCCAGTTCCATCAGTTTTAGCAAGTAACAAGGCTGCTTTTATTGCTCTTATCGATCGTAAAGCTACTTTATCCTTGCTCTTCATTGCAGCTTTCATATCTGCCATTATTCTTTCTTCTAATGTCATAATTTATTTATTAAATATATTATTTGTTAATTGTATAAAATCACCCAAACTTAAATGTTCAGGACGCTTTGTAAATATTTCTGATTTTAACAAGTCTTCATCTTTTACTAAAGATTTCAACGTGTTTCTCATCATCTTTCTTCGTTGACTAAAAGCTGCTTTTACAACAATTCTTAATTCTCTATAATCACATCCTAGTTCCTCCTCTTTTCTCCATAATCTAATTACAGTAGAATTTACTTTGGGCGGAGGATTAAAAGAGCCAGGCGCTACATTAAATAATCTCTTTGTATGATAAAGTGCTTGTGTTAATACTGAAATTACTCCATAAGTTTTGGATCCATGAGGAGCAATAATTCGATCAGCCATTTCTTTTTGAAACATTCCAGTCATTTCTGGAATGAGCTCATAATTCTTCAAAATCTTAAAAACAATTTGAGAAGAAATATTATATGGAAAATTGCCGATAATTAAAAACTCTTGCCCTTCATAAAGCTCCTGAAAATTTAGTTTCAAACAGTCATCTAGTATAAATTTATCTACATGACTAGGGAATCTTTGCGAAATATAAGCCAGCATTTCTCGGTCAGCATCTACTGCTTTAAATTCATATTTTTTTTCAAGTAGATACTTTGTTAAAACACCTTGTCCTGGGCCTATTTCCAAAACTCTAGGGTAAGCTGAAGTTAACTCCAGCGAATTTGATATTTTTTCTGTAACTGGTTCGTTAATAAGAAAATGTTGGCCGTATGATTTTTTCGCTCTTGGCTTCATTATAAAAATTTCTCAAGGTGATTCTAAACAAAACTCCTTGAATGAATCTATTACTTTCTTTCTCCTCTTTTGCTACTAGGAACAAGCTTGTTTTTTCTATCATCGTGATATTCAGATCTATTTCGAGATATATCAATTGCAGCAAAAATTGCCTTTCTAAACGAAACTTCTGATGCCTTATTCTTACCCACAATATCAAATCCAGTACCATGATCTGGAGACGTTCTTACTATATTTAATCCCGCACTAAAATTTACACCATTGCCAAAGGATAAACTTTTAAATGCAACCAATCCTTGATCGTGATACATTGCTAGAATTCCATCATACTTTGTATATGCCGATGAACCAAAAAATCCATCTGCTGCAAATGGCCCATAAGCAAAGATCCCTTTCCTTTTCATTTCATTAATGGCAGGTGTAATATATTTTTCCTCATCATCACCCATTACACCTTGATCGCCAGCATGTGGATTTAAACCTAGCACCGCAATATTCGGCGCTTGAATACCAAAATCTATTTGAAGACTTTTATGTAAGCGATCAATTGTACTCATGATTTTCTTTTTATCAAGAGCTTTTGAAATATCACTCACAGGAATATGAGTTGTTACTAATGCTACTCTCAATCCTTCATGACATAACATCATTAAAGCTTTTCCTTCTGTTTCTTTCTCTAAATATTCAGTGTGTCCTGCAAATGGAAAGTTCGCAAGCTGCATACTCTTTTTATGAATTGGCGCTGTTACCATAGCATCAATCTTTCCTTCTTTTACATCATTCAAGCAATAATCCAAACTGATATGTGCCATTCTTCCTGCAATTTCACTTACTTCTCCTATTTGAATTTTTACTTCCTCTTTCCAACATTCAATTACATTCAATTTTCCTTCTATTGCTTTTTCGGCAGACTGAATTTTTTCAAAGCGTAAATCATCTATGTGCATCAAGTTTTTATAATAAACCATCGTCTTTACCGATGCGTAAATTATTGGTGTACATTGATTAAGCATTCGTTTATCCAAAAATGCTTTTATAACAATTTCTGGACCAATTCCATTTATATCTCCTATTGAAACACCTATTTTAGGTTTTCTCATTCTTTACTTTTTTATTTTGGGCTTAAAGCCCAAAAGTTTCCATACTTAACACATAAAAAAGAACCATAAAGTTCCTTAATAAATCAACTGCGAAGATACATAAAAAGCTGAGTACCGATTATCCAAAATTGTACATTCTAAAGAAGAATAAATTACTGCCAATAAATTTAAAATTTACACTATCAACTTGAGTTCGAAATTACCAGCACTCCATTCTATATAATAAACTACTCCCATAGAACATACATGCAATTCTTCTATAAATCAACATTCAACACATTATAAAAATATCTTATATTTGCTTTTAAATGTAAATTGAAATATAAAATGAAAACTAAAAACCTTCTATTATTACTTATCTTTTTTGCTGTTACGGTATCTTCTTGTAGATTAATAAATTCAGCAGGCGGCTCATTCTTAACTGCAACTGTAGATGGAGAAGAAATAGTTTCTTTAAATTTATTGACTACTTTTCTAGAAGCTGATTCTTCGCTTGTTACCATCACAGGAAGTACAGGTGGACTAAAAAGCAAATCATTTTTATTCACAATCCCTAATTATGAAGGAGAAGGAACATATGAGTTCGGTGGAAACTCATTAAATATTGCTTCTTATATTGATGCATCTTCCTCGGCCGAAGCCTATTTAACTACAAATGATGGAAGCGGATCCATAATTCTTGATGTAATAACTGAAACTATCGCAGAAGGTACATTTAGTTTTACAGCCTCTCGTGAAGATGAAAATGGAGAAATTGTTACTATCACTGTCACTGAAGGAGAATTTGGAATAGAACGATAGTTTTTTATTCCAGAAAGCCCCTGCATCCTTTATAAATTTAATTAAAAGCCTAAATCATATTCTTCTGGGACAATTAATTTGGCTCCTGGCATTAAGTTTAAACTTTTAATTACAACATTCATATTCAAAATAGGATAGTATGGAACATCATATGGTATAACAACATGGTCATCAGAAGTAGGAATTGTGCCTCCAAGCCAATTTCCTGGATTATCCCAGTCGTTATTAACTTCCCCTATCCATCCTTTTCCTGTAAATTCACCTATTACATATTGCCCAAATTCCGTATTAGAAACATTTTCAAAAGTAACGGTATCAGGAATATAATTAGAGGACATGAAAGAACTTTGCCAATTATTTAGGTCAGAATTTTCTTCTCTATTCATAAGGCGAAGTGTTTGCTGTGTTGTAATAGGCGTAGTATTTCCAAAATCCATAAAAGTAATCTCTTCTAAGCCGGTAAATGATTGATTCTGTCCATAGTTATTTATTACCCAGTAACTTCTTGAACTCGTTGTACTTTCTGATGCATTGTATGGTCTTAGATCAATTCTAGAAATTACAATTTCACCTTGAGGTAAAGTGCCCATAGAATTAAAAAGCATTTCTACTCCAGTTATTGACGTATATGTTCCCGAAGTCGTTATGTTTAATTTTTCTGAAGATCCACCTCCTACAGGTGCGCTTGATTCTAATCGACTTGTATTTCCATTGAGAACAGAGTGCATGCGATTTCCTGATTTATCATATGCTTTACCTGTTTCTTCATTGAACTGCAAATAAACAACTAAATCATTATCGTTAGTAACTTCTTCTTCCTTTGTTAAATGCCTTAATTCTCTTATTTCATCTTGAGTCAACACTTTATTCCATACTACAACCTCATCTATTTCTCCTTGAAAAGTCCTTGAACCACTATTCGGATCATTACCTATACGAATTGGTGCATCAAAAGCTTCCGCTTGATGATTCGCATTTTTAGAATATGCAACTCCATTCAAATAAATTGTTACGCTTGCAACATCAATAACAAGAGCAACATGCGCCCATTCATTTTCAGGTAAAATAGCCCCACTTGACCAAGAGTATTCTCCTCCATTCCAATGATATCTCAATTCATTATTATTTGCACAACTTAAACCCATTGTTGTAGACCCTCCTCTACAGAATAAGATTCCAGCCCATGTGTTTTGTGGACCATCTGCTTTCACCCATGCAGACATTGTAATAGTGTTTGAATTTAAATTAAGAGCTGGTATACTTGAATAATCTCCACTATCTCCCGGTAAATTCAGCGCGTTTCCTGGAAATATATCAGCTTCACAAGGTTTTCCTGGGTCTACGCCCAAAATAGATGATCCTCCATTGCTCAAACTTATTTGCTGTTCATCGGAAATTTGCATTTTTCGATCAAACACTATGGTATTTCCTATTATATCAACTCCTTTAGATTTTGAAACCCAATCGTTTAAATCACTATTTTCATCTCGAGTATGTAAAACCGCATTAGCTCCTGACCCCAAAGCTTCAGTAAAAGAATTGTCTTTTGGGCTTAAGCCCAAAGTATCAAGAGAAATAAAACCATTATCTGAATCATATTGATTTATAACCCAGTATTCATCGATGTTAGTGTAACTATCTTCAGGGTTTTCATTAGGCGCAATTTCTATATGAGAAATCACTAATTTTCCATCTGGAAAGTCACAGTCACTTATAGTTAT
>CAYOIL010000001.1:0-63845 GCA_964403985.1 uncultured Saprospiraceae bacterium | reverse complement strand
TCTCGGCAATGATCCCGTCTTTGCAGATGCTTCAAAAGCAAAAGAAGCAAAAGAAGCAAAAGACATAGAGTTCACTGAAGATGAGGCTAGCAATGAAACAATAGAACTTAAAAATGAAACTATCACTCAAAGTGAAGTAGTAAATACAACTAATCAAAGTGATGATAGGGAACAAGAAAAGAAAATAGTAGTCACTCAAAAAGAAAATAGTGGTGCTACAAAACCACCAGTTAAAATTATTCCACCACCTGCAGTAGTAGAAGAGAAATATAGCGACACTGACCAAGGTGGAGACTTTGCCAATCGTCCTTCTCAATCTATACCTAAAGATTATGACGATGTTTTTGCAGAAGAAGAAATTATGGAAGAAATGGATAGCGATGTCCTACAAGGCGATCTCAACACTGAATATAGTCCTGAAAGAAAATCATCAGCACCTGTTTCAGCCAAAGCCAAAAAGCAACAGCCAACTATGGAACGCTTTGATGGGGCAAGTGCACAAGTAGAGAACGAAAGCAATCGTTCTCCAATTTATAAAGGAATAATAACAGACCAATATAATGAGCCTTTAATAGGTGTTAGTATTGTTGTTTTAGGAACAGACAAAGGCTACATTACAGATTATGATGGTAAAGTAGAAATATCAGATGTTTTTATCGATAAGCCAAGGGCTTTAGTTTCTTATACTGGCTTTAAATCTATTGAAATCCCACTTCGAGAAGAGTTTACGGTTCAAATGCAGGAAGGTGCATTATTAAGTGAAGTTGTTGTGGTCGGTAATGGAATAGCAGGAATTTCTTCTCCAGAAATGGGATGGGATAAATTTAATTCACTAGTGGAATCATCCTTGATTTCGCAAAATGCCTCAAGTAATATTCAACTTGATTTTACTGTAGGACAAAATGGAGTTCCTTCAGACTTTAAAATTATAAAAGGAAAAGATAGCCCTTTGACTCCTATGTTAATAAATCTAATTAAAACATCAGGAAAATGGAGTCCTGGTTCAGGAACTTATGTTTACTAGCATATAAATTACTACTAAAAACCATTTGCTAAAATTTAAAATTAGCTAATAAAAAAAGGCTATCTCCATTAGAAGATAGCCTGCATTAGCTTAGGAAGCCGTTTATCTTAAAGGGCAGCTACAAACTTAGTAAGCTTGCTTTTTAAGTTAGCTGCTTTATTTTTATGTACAGAATTATGCTTCGCTAGTTTATCGATCATACCGATAACTTTAGGTAAGAAAGTTTCTGCTTCTTTCTTATCTGTCATTTCACGAAGATTCTTTATAGCCGTTCTAGCAGACTTTTTGTAGTATCTGTTATGAAGTCTCTTTTTAGCATCTTGTCTAACTCTCTTTAACGCTGACTTATGATTTGCCATGTTATTTAATTTTAATTTGGAGCGCAAAAATAAGATAAATCTTTCATTATGCAAGAGTTACCTTGAAAAATTTTTACGAATTTATAGATTTATTTAAAACAATACGTTTTACACCTACTGTAGACCGTTATAAAACAAGAGTTGTACGCCAAAATAATGTGGTCTATCAAATACATCATCAGGAATTGTAGGAGAATCAAAAAACTCAAATTCACCTGTATGATCAAGGTCGTTCAATAAAAATGTATAATATGGTTCAATAAGAACTGAAACTCGTTCCGTTGAAAATAAACGAATCCCCAAATTGAATCGCACATTATATACGACTTCATTCATTAAGGTTTTATCGTTACTACTTCCACCTATTACACTCGTCATTTGGAAAACATCCCTTCCTGGACCAAATCCTATACTATATCTATCGTAGACAAACTCACATTGTAGGCTAAGTCCACTCATTCTATATCTCACCTCTCTTTCGAAGCTTTCCGGAGGATCATTTATTTCACCGAATGCTTCTCTTTTTCGGAAAGCACTATGCCAGTTTGCACTTATTCGGGCATTTTCCCACTTATACAAAACACCCAAAGTAAGTCCATTGGCAAAACCTAAATTTTGCAATTCTTTTCCTTGAGAAAGTTCTTCCGCATAAATAGAATTAAATTGATCTACAACTATCTTATTCTGCTTACTTGATATAAACGCTGACTCATAGCCTATCTTTAGGTTAAGCTGTGCGTTTAAATTAAACGACAAATAACACAATAGAAATATCACACTTAATATTCGGCCCATCTAATTTGTAAAATTTTATGTAAAAAAAAGGATATTTTTCGATAAACCGTATATTCGTGTGTCCTTTATTTAAAGCATGAGCAAAAAGAAAAACTCCAAGTCCTCTAAAAAGGCTGTAAAAGCAACGCCAAATAGCAAGAAGCAAAATACTCTTCCTAAAGCAACGGATTTTGTTATTTCAAGAAATTATATAATTATTTCTCTTCTTGTAGCCTTTGCATTAGCATTCGCTCAATACGTTCAAACATTACCTTATGAATTTGTTCTAGATGATCAAATTGTAGTAAGTGAAAATAATTTTGTAAAACAAGGCTTATCTGGAATTCCTAAATTATTACATAGTGAAAGCTTTGTTGGATACTTTGGAGAACAAAAAGATTTGATACCAGGAGCAAGATATCGACCATTATCTATGGTAACGTTTGCAATAGAATATGAATTATTTGGTGGCTTAAACCCAAGAATAAATCACCTTTTCAACATTATTTTATACGGTCTTTGTGGTTTTCTACTTTTCATTTTTCTAGGTAAAATTATTAAAACAGACAAAAAAGCATGGCTTTCTCTTCCTTTGTTAATTGGGGTATTATGGTTAGTCGCCCCTGTTCATGCAGAAGTCGTAGCAAATATTAAAAGTAGAGACGAAATTATGTCTCTAGTATTTTCTTTGTCTTGTTTGCTTTTGAGCTTATCCTATTTTAATAAGGACCGTTTGAAAATTCTCAAACTATTAGCATTGGCTGTATGCTTTTTCCTTGGCTTATTATCAAAAGAAAATACCATTACCTTTTTAGCAATTATACCAGCAACTCTATATTTTTTCAGGGCACCAAATCCTAAAAAAATGATGCTAATCATGGCTGCAATGTTTTTATCTTTTGTTGGATATCTTATTCTTCGATATGATGCGATAGGATATTTACTAACTGATATAGAGGTTAACGACATTATGAATAACCCATTCTTAGGAATGAGTTTTATGGAAAGAATGGCAACTATTTTTTATGTCCTTTTAAAGTATTTAGGTCTAAGCTTTGTTCCTTATCCGTTAACTCATGATTATTATCCTTTCCAAATTCCTAGGGTTGGATGGGGAAATATATTCGTTTTGCTAAGTGTAATTATTCATTTTGCTATGGCAATTTATGCTGCAATTAACTTTAAGAAAAGAAACATTTGGGCTTACATAATCTTTATATATATCGCATCACTTAGTATTTATTCTAATATTTTAATCAATTTAGGGACAACAATGAACGAGCGATTTTTATTCGTTCCTACGATTGCGACAAGCATCTTTTTAGTTTTGGGTTTAACCCAAATAGTTAAAAAATTCAATCTTCCGTCTTTAGTTACACCTATTGTTGTAGGAGTTATTTCACTTGTATTTTTTGCAGTTACTTTTAACAGAGCCCAGGTGTGGCAGAGTCCATTAACACTTAATACAGCCGCTGTAAAAATTTCCAAAAATAGTGCTCGAGCTAATACTTTTATGGCAACCGCATTATTTGAAAGTGCAAAAACGATTTCTGATAGAAGTGAAAAATTAAATGTTTTAACCGAAGCAAACATGTATGCTAATAAATCAGCAAGTCTATTGCCTTCATACACGAATGCGAATATTATGAAAGCTGGTATTGCTGCCGAATTATATAAAATGAATGGGGATATTGATGCATTATTAAATACATTCAAAGAAATCGTTCCGCATCGACCTAGTCTCAGTTTTTTACATGAATATATAGAATACCTAGACAACAGAGTAGATGACCAAAAATTAATGGATTTCTTTTATGAATCAGGATATGAAATCTTGACATTGGAGAAAAGAAATTATGACTGGGGATTAAAATTCCTAAATTACGGATTAATAAAAGAGCCCAATAATGCAAAAATAAATTGGGCTATTTCAAAAGCATACAGGCTTGCTGGAAACGAAAATCAAAGTAATAAATTCTTAAGCAAAGCCGTTCAAATCGATCCTTCCTATCAAAACAAATAATGGATCAAACAGAAAAAACATATCAGCTTGCTTTAAATTTTGTTAAAGGTCTAGGTCCTTCAACTTACACAAGTCTAATAGAGGAGTATAGCTCCGCGGAGGTTGTTTATACTCTTAAAGAGGAAGAATTAAAAGAGCATATTTCTCAAAAAAAGGCCATTGAATCTATATTGAATCGATCTACAATGGCGCAAGCAGAGAAAGAATTTAAGTATTGTGAAAAACACGGTATTTCCATTTTGAATTTTAATGAAAAAGCGTTTCCGCAACGAATTTTGTATTATGACAATACGCCAAGACTATTGTTTTTCAGAGGAAATACAGATCTCAATGCACACAAGATCGTTTCTATCGTCGGTACTCGAAATTGCACTGAACAAGGAAAAATTCATTGCCAAAAAATTGCCGAATCTCTTGTTGATCATCAATGTTTGATAGTTAGTGGTTTAGCTTATGGCATTGACATTGCCGCCCATAAAATGGCCTTACGATTTGGCTTACCAACTGTAGGTGTAGTCGCTCATGGTCTTGACAACCTGTACCCAAGTGAACACGCAAGCACAGCGAAAAAAATGCTAGGTGAAGGAGGAATACTTACCGAATTTCCTTCGGGCACAGAAATGATAAGAGAGCTTTTTCCTATGCGAAATAGAATTGTTGCCTCTATGTGTGATGCTCTGATTGTTGTAGAATCAGCAAAAAAAGGAGGATCATTAATCACTGCTAATTTCGCTAATGAATATGGAAAGGATGTGTTTGCCATTCCAGGAAGGCCAGGAGACAATTATTCTGAAGGTTGTAATCTATTAATAAAATCTCATAGAGCGCATATGTATGAAGAACATAAAGATCTAGAATATATTATGCGATGGGGAAAGCCAACGAAAGTCTCCCAAGGAAAATTATTTCCCGAATTAACGGATGGACAATCTGAAATAATTCATTCAATTAGGAAAAATGGTGAATCTCACATAGATCAAATCAGTGCAATTACCTCTCGGCCAACATCCAAACTGGCAGCTGATTTATTACAATTAGAACTTAAAGGGCTAATTAAATCGCTCCCTGGAAAAAGATATATTTGTATTTAATCCTCCTTGAAGTCCGTGTTGTTCTGCGTTTTTTAATACCTATTATAGAATACAATAAAATTACTGATTGCTTAATTTTGATTCGTGTTGACAACAAAGCGAAATAGACCTAGTATTCAGTTATATTTGCATAAAAAAAATCAATGAAGGCTTCTTTTACAATAACTTATTTGTTTTTTATTCTTCTATTTTTTGCATGCACATCACAACAGTTTGTTGGTTATCAACCCACTGGAGACAACACGACGATTTTACCTAGTTTGGATGATGGGGCTTTCGCCCAAAATGTAATTCTTCTAATTGGAGACGGAATGGGTGTTTCGCAAATTACAGCTGGCTTATATTCAAATGGGAATAAACTTTCATTAGAACAATTCAAAAAGATAGGTTTTCATAAAAACTATGCCTATGATAATTTAGTGACAGATTCTGCTGCTGGAGCAACGGCATTTGCTTGTGGCAAAAAAACATATAATGGCGCTATTGGTGTAGGGCCAGATACTTTACCTGCCTATTCAATCTTGGAGGAAGCAGAAGATCGTGGGTATTTAACAGGAATGGTAACAAGTTCAACAATTGTACATGCTACTCCAGCATCATTTATTGCACATAACAGATTAAGAAGAAATTATGAAGAAATAGCCTTAGACTTTCTAAAAACAGATATTGATTTATTCATAGGAGGAGGAAATATGTTTTTCGAAAGACGAGCAGATGAAAGGAATCTAACTTCGGAATTACAAGCTAAAGGTTATTATATGAGTAATTATTTCGATGAAGAGTTGAATGAAATCAATTTTAGGGAGCATGATAAAGTAGGTTACTTTACTGCTGACAAAGATCCTTTAAGTGTTGAGCAAGGAAGGGATTATTTGCCTTTAGCTGCCGAAAAAGCGATAGACTTTTTAGATCATAAATGTCAAGACGAACAAGGGTTTTTCTTGATGATTGAAGGGGCACAAATTGACTGGGGAGGACATGCGAATAAAGGGAATTACATCGTACAAGAAATGATTGACTTCGATAAAGTTATTGATGTTGTTTTAAATTATACAAAAGAACATCCAGAGACATTAGTCATAGTGACGGCTGATCATGAAACAGGAGGTTTAGCTATAAATAAAGGATCTAGCTTTAATAAACTAGACATGCAATTTACATCTGATTATCATACCGCTGACCTTATTCCAGTTTTTAGTGCCGGCCCAATGAGTGATTTGTTTACTGGATTTTATGAAAATACAGACATATATCAAAAAATGAGAACCGCTCTAGGCTGGTTAAAGGATAGTAAAATATAGTATCTAATTTCTAGACCTTATTGTAAAGAATCTATGCTGTCTTATGTAAAAGTGACGCATTTTTGAAATAATCACGAATCAATAAAATTTCGTTTTTAGTAAATTCTACTCCCCCGTTTAATTTTTGACGGATTGCGTCTTCTTCTATATCAAGTACATTGATAAGAATTTCAGGTAAATTCTCTTGAGGACCAGTTAATGAATAAAGTTTGCTAACAAATCTTGCATGAGAATGCAAGCTAATAGGATTAGTTGACATAATAAAAATCGGTTTAAGATTAGTAAGGTTTATGTTCTCAAGTTGAATCAAATTTGGGATTTGACATTTCAACAGTACCACAATACTATAATTTATCAAAAACTATTCCAAAAATTAATAGAAATATTACTGTTTTTTAACATATGAAAGATAAAATATATGTTGATTAATCCTTAATATTCATCTTACTATTCCTCACAAATCCATTTCATACTATAAACCATCGGAAATTTCCCCTTTTTCCCATTTATCATAAACTTTCCTTTTTGGGGTTCTATCATATCATCTAAACAGTTGTAAGGAGAATAATCGAATTCATGGAATTCTTCAAGCCTTAAACCATTGTTTTTCAATGCATTATACACCTCAGACAAACCATGATTCCATGTTATAAACTTTGTCCTAAGATGTTCGCTTTTATCCGTATAGCTGCCCTCTTCGACTTCTTCAATCTTTTCCTTATTGAAATAACTATATGTAACTTCAGTGAACGCGTCATTAAACATCCAAATTGTAGGATGGAACTCTGCAATTATAAATTGTCCTCCAGGTTTTAAAAACGTACGAACAACTTCTGCCCATTTATTTAGATCCGGCAACCATCCAATCGTTCCATAACTTGTAAACACAATATCAAACTCTTCATCAATTTTGGATTTATCCAAATCATAAATATCGGAACAGATAAATCTAGTCTTTAGCTCAAGTTTATCTCTTAACTCATTGGCCGCTTCTAGTGCTTTGTCTGAAAAATCTACTCCAACACATTCAGCCCCCATTCGAGAAAGGGACATTGTATCTTGTCCAAAATGACATTGAAGGTGTAATATTTTCTTGCTGCTAACTTCACCTAACAGCTCTAATTCTATTGAATTTAAGGATGATTTGCCTTTTATAAATTCTTCCACATTGTAAAAATCAGATTCTAAATGTGGTTCTACTCGTTTATTCCACGAGTCTTTATTGACGTCAATATAATTCATGTATTCTTTTTCTAAACAATATGATTTGAGGTATTCAAAATTAAATCAATCGAATTAACTGAGGAAATAATATAATTAATAGTATCACTCCTGCTTGAATTGCAATAAAAGGAACTATACCTTTATAAATATCTTTCGTTTTCACTTCAGGAGGTGCAACCCCTTTCAAATAAAACAAAGAGAAACCAAATGGTGGTGTAAGGAAAGATGTTTGCAAGTTCAAAGCAATTAAAACCCCAACCCATAGCATATCAAGTTCAAAAGCATTAAACAATGGAGTGATAATAGGAACCATGATAAAAATGATTTCAATAAAATCAATAAAGAAGCCTGCGATAAATAAAATAATCATTACAACAATCAAAAACATATAGGGTGTGAAATTGGCGTTTTGAACAAAATCAATCAATAAATCATCGCCACCTAGCAGTCTAAACAAGAAAGCAAATGTGGTTGCTCCGAGCAATATAAAAAACACCATACTCGTAAGATGGACTGTTTGGGTTCCTACCTCTTGCAGAATTTTAAAGCTTAATTTTCTTTTGACCAAAGTCAACAAAATTGCTCCCATCGCTCCCACTGCAGCGGCTTCTGTAGGAGAAGCAATACCTGCAAATATAGAGCCTAGGACCAGTGCAATTAATAAAAGAGGCAAAACGAAAGCTTGGACTAATTTCTTTGTGTAGTTCTCACTTTTAAAAGATGCTATTTCTTTGTTGGAAAGAACAGGTGCTTCATGAGGACTAATTCTTGCTTTAATGAAAACATATAATATATAACACAAAACCAAAAACAAACCTGGTAATAAGGCTGCTTTAAACATAAGGCCTACATCAACAGGGCTTCCACCTCTATTACTGCTATTAATTGTATCCGCCAACAAAACCAATAAAATAGACGGTGGTATAATTACACCCAATGTCCCACTTGCTGCAATTGTTCCAGTGGCTAAAGAAACACTATATCCTCTTTTTAATAATGTCGGCAGACTTATGAGGCCCATTGTAACAACAGTCGCTCCTACAATTCCTGTTGAAGCAGCCAAAAGAGCGCCTACAACTATTACAGAAATTGCCAGACCACCTTTGACTTTGCCAAATAAAACAGCCATAGTATCTAGCAATCCTTCAGCAATTCCAGACTTTTCTAACATGATCCCCATAAATATAAAAAGAGGAACAGCCATTAAAACATAATTATTTACAACCCCAAAAATTCTATTAGAAAGTAACCGCATATCTCGCATGTCAACAAAATCAGGAGCAAAAATAGAACAGGCAATTGCGAATAAAATTGATAAGCCTCCTAGCGTAAAAGAGACAGGATATCCTTTAAGGATGGTTATAAAAATGGAAATAAATAAAATTAATGCAAGTACTTCCATTATTTCCTTAATCTTATATAGGATGAATAAACAGAACTAAGTCCTTGTAAAAAAAGCAGTAAAAACGCCAAAAGCACCATTCCTTTTTTGATATAAATCATAGGTAGTCCTCCAGGCTGACCAGAACTTTCGCCTATCCGCCATGATTTTAAAAAATATCGTTGACTAATATAGATTACTATTATACACCATGGCAAAAGCAAAAATAGACCACCTATAAGATTTACTCTAGCTTTGTTCTTTTCGCTCATGTTTGTATAAAAAACATCTACTCTTACGTGTTGATCTTTCTGAAAAGCATATGCTCCTCCTAATAGAAAAGTAGCAGCAAATAAATATAACTCAAGTTCCATCACCCATACTCGAGACCATTGGAAAAAATATCTTAGTATAACATCAATACAAACTAGCAAAACCAAAAGAATACTGGACCATCCAGCAATTGCGCCAAATGATTTGGTAAGTTTATCAATATAAGAAAACACTTTTTTCATATTAAGCCTTAAGATAGAAAGTCATGTTAAAATGAAGAAATTTTTCACTTGAATATACGCTTTGGCACAATAATTGAATATTCTATAAGTAGAATAAAAACCTGATGATGAAGTATTTTTTAACTGTGTTATATACACTTATAGCTGGATATTTTTCTAACGTTGATTTCTCAACCATAGCTGATTCTAAACCTGATTTATCTGAAGCGACAATAAATTATATAGATCAATACAAAGATCTAGCTGTAGCAGAAATGTATAGAAGCGGTATTCCTGCATCCATTATTTTAGCTCAAGGAATTCTTGAATCTAGCAATGGAAACAGTCGCTTAGCTTCGGGAAGTAATAATCATTTTGGAATAAAATGTAAATCATACTGGAAAGGACAAACATATTATCACAAAGATGATGACTTTGACGACAAAGGAAAATTAACAGATTCATGTTTTAGAGCATATGAAACAGTGATTGATAGTTATGTAGATCACTCTAATTTTTTAATGTACACTGCTCACTATTCCGTTTTATTTCAATATGACCGTACGGATTATTTCAACTGGGCGACTGGATTGAAATCATGTGGCTATGCAACAGATAAGGCTTACGCCCAAAAGTTGATTGATAAAATAGAAATGTATGATTTACATACATTCGATTTGTGGCAAAATCCTTTCGAATTATTATATAGTCAAGGTGACGACGACTAATTTATTGAATATATTTCTTAATTACTCGCACCATAAGGTCATTTAAAAATTCTACTTCATAGTCCCCTACTGTAGCTTCGATGTGATCGTTACCAATACCACTATCATTTGTTATAAAAATGTAAGTGCCATTTGTGGCGATACTAAAATACCTCATTAGAAATTCAGTTTCTTTACTCACCCCACTTGCACTTATCGGAATAATTTTAATTCCCTTTTCAATTGCAAGTTGAATCGAATTTTTAATGTCTCGAATTACATCTTCATTATAATGTGGCGGAGCGTCAAGTAATAAAAAGGCTATTTTAGTATGTGCGTTTTCGTCCCAGTCAAGTTCTAAACAATTGGCTAATGCACTATGAACTGCTTCAGGAAAGTCACCACCTCCTCCTGCATTTTGGGCTTTAATAAAAGAGATTGTATTATTAATGTCACTTGAAAAGTCGGAGTCTTTAGTAACATAAGAATCTCCTTGATCTCTGTAAAATACCGATGAAGTTTCAAAAGACAAATTATTAATTCCTGACTCTGCTCGTTGGATTACATCTTTAAGGTCTTCTTTTAAAAAGTTAAGCTCGTCTCCCATTGATCCAGTTGCATCCACAATAAATGAAAGCTGGACTTTATCTTTTACAGAAGTTTGGATTCCATATTCAATTTCATTAATACCAAATTCAAAAGATTTTAAAGAATTACTTAATACAGTCTTTTCGACCCTTGCGATAAATTCGTTAGATGAGCTATTGTCATTTTCAAATAGATCAACAATAAACTCTACTCGCCCATAATTATCGGAAATCGAACTTGCCACCAACACTCCATCCTTGAAAAGCTCCACTTCGGCACCTTTAACAATTTTATCTTGATTTACTACCTCAATTGAAATTCTATTATTAGGGTACATCCCCCAATATTCCTGATGAACATTAAATTCATTGTCTAATTGTAATGTCTTCCAAAAATCCCAATTTTCTAGATCATTCCACTCCCCTGCAGTTATTAAACCAGACTCCGAACCACTTCCACTAGAGGAACTTTCAGAACTTAAAAAAGAACCATCAAGAGAATCCTTGGTTGCAGAATTTTCAGGAGAACAAGATATTATAAAAGTCAAAAGCGCTATAAAAAAGAATATTTTTTTCATTACTATATTTTTACACTAAGACGATAAAGCTAACAAAAGAGTTGGTGTCAAATTGAAAATATTTTAAAACAAAATACATCTTGATGTATATTGTCTACTCTATTTCTTGTATACTGAACTCACACTATTTAGACTTATATTTACACTCATGAAAATTATACCTTATGATCCTTCATATGATAAGAGGCTCCAAGAGCTAAGTGAATATTCTCAAAAAGGTAATATTTCATTTAGCCTTTGCAGAAAACCAAATTTTTATCAAGGCGCATTTATACAAACTAAGGAACCTGAGATACAATTAATAGTATCAGACAAACAATTAATAGGATGCATTAATATAGGTAGAAAAGATGTCTGGTTTTTAGGTAAAAAAGAATCCATGGTCTACTTGTGCGATTTAAAGATTCATCCAAATTTTCAGAATGGTTCTGCTTTTATTCATATTGTTCGAATTACCTACGAAAAATTACAAACAGAATCGCTTCCTGCCCCTTTAATAATGTTTTCAGAAAATAAACCGATATTAACTATTATTTCAGGACGTGAAAATAAACGCAAATCACTAAAAATATTCCATGCTCATAAAATAGGAAATATTACAACTACTCTAATTGAAAGAAATAATAAACTAAAAGCTGGAAGTAAATATAAGATTTTCGAGGCAAGCTATAATGACATTGAAAAAGTACAGAGCTTCATAGATAAAGAATCTAAAAAAATTGATTTTTTCCCTGTTTACGATTTAAATAATTTGGGAAATAAACATAATAAAGATTTAAAAATAAATGATTTCTATATTGCCGAAAAAGAGGGGGAAATCGTTGGCTGTTTTGCTTTATGGGATTTACGAAAAGTAAAACAGATTAAGGTTGTAGGCTATAGTAAGAGCTTTAAATTTCTAAAACCATTTTATAATTTTTGGGCATCAATAACAGGTCGATTTAAATTAAAAGAAATAGGAGAAGAAATTAAGAATATATATATAAGCTGTTTGTTAATAAAGGATCGAGAGGCATCAATTTATGAGGAGATGTTAAGTGCTGTTTTAAATAATGAAAGATTAGATGCTTATGATTATTTATTAAGTAGTTTGGATATTCGTGATCCTTTGCAAGAGGTGCATGGGAAAATACGTAAAAAGCGAGAAATAGCCGGTGAATTCTATGTTGGTCATAGGAATGAAGAAAGAGAAGAATTTACTAGAGCCGCCTATTTTTATGTGGAGGCGGCGCGGATTTAAGAATTTTAAAAAAAGATCTATGTTAAAATATAAAACACATGATTTCAAAATATTTCTACGAATACTTCTTCCTATTTTAAATTCTGATTTAGAAAAATTTTCCAAGGCAATAAAACAAGCTAAAAAATTTAATGCGGTTTTTGAAGTCATAAGTCCTTATACAGGCTTTGCTGCTATCCCATTACATTTTGATGTTAACAACAATGATAACTTTCAAATTTTATCAAACATTCACATTTTAAATCAAAAAAATCAAACAAAGGAATTAATATTATATTTTGCTGATGCATATCTTTCTGGTTTTGAGATAAAGGAAAATTTACAAAACTTAAAGGTTGATAGTCTTAATTTTTCAAATATGTTATTTAAGAAACAGTTTACTAATAAATATTTTGTTCGAGAAATTGATTTAGAAGGAATAACAGATGAAATTCCTGGATTAAAAGAATACATTGATCCAGAATACTTAAGTGAAGAATACATCATTGATGGAAAAGCGTTTTTTAGAACTATACAATTTGATGACATTAGATGTATTTGCATTGATGAATCCGATAACGTATTTAAAGTAAATTTAAAAAATGGAGCATCAGAAAAACTATTTAATAGTTTAGCAAAATTATATCAAGAATTTGAGAGGAATGAATCCTATATCTATAACCTTTTTGGAGAATATAATTACACCCTTTCCTAGGTATAAAAATTTGACAGCTCTTTTTTATCGGACCACAAAATCATTGCATTAAATAACCTTGCTTTTTTGAAGTTTTGAATGTCTTCTAGAGGAATATCTTTTTCAACAATAATTCCTTTATTAATTAATTGTTCTCTCATCGTTCCTTTTAATAAAGGTATTTTGGGCGTAAGCCACTCTTTGCCGTTAAAGAAGGCAATATTACAATATGACGTATCTAGTATTTTATTATTTCTATAGAACAATACATCGCTCGCATTGCCCCTTTTTTCATAAAAAGAATTAATAAATTCACGGTCTTCGAATTTATGCATATAGCTTTCTTCCTTTAATTCAATTAACTTTAAACTATTAATCTCTTTTGCTTTATATGCTTCTATTTTTGATAGACCTGAATTACTTTTTATATCATAAGAAATTCTCAATTTATACAGGCCATCTCTAGGAATAGAAAACGACTTTATAAAAGATTGTAAATTTAATTTATCCTTTTTACCGTAAAATAAATATGCCCTATCAACTCTAGATTGATGATATTTTAGGTTTCTTACTTGCCCATTAATTACTCGAATGCTTTCAAAAAGATGGGACATATATCTTGTCTATTAACTCATTGTATTCTGATTCTTCTTCACTTCTAAAAGTGATTCCTCCACCAGATCTATAAAACTTTTTATCGCCATTCTTTTCAATAAACCGTATGAGTACACAACTATCAAGTGTGTCTCCATCAAAAATTCCCGATATGCCGGTGTAAAACCCCCTTTTTTCCTGTTCTGCTTTCTGAATAATCTGACGCGTTTTTTCTTTGGGCGCACCCGAAATAGAACCCGCTGGAAGTAATTTCATTATAATATTTCCTAAATCTGCTCTCCAGTCTTCTGGTAAATCTCCACAAATTTCAGAGCTTACTTGAAGTAGATTCTTGTCTGGAGTTTTAATTTCATCTAGATATCGAAATTTTGTTACTTGAACATTCTTTGACACCATACTTAAATCATTTCTTATAAGATCTACAATTGTATAATGCTCCGCTTCTTCCTTTTTATCATTAATTATCTTTTCCTTTGCATTTTCTATGGACGCATCAATTGTTCCCTTCATGGGATAGGAATAAATCTTATTATCTTTTATCTTAACAAAACACTCTGGGGAAAAACTAACAAATTTATCTTTCCAAAGAATTTTATAGCTTGAACGTGCTGAATGAAATATTTCTTCTAATGTATAGTTCGTTTTGATTTCCGAAGGGAACGTCAGGTTTAATAAAAAACTATTCCCGTATTCTATCTCCTCTTTACAATATGTAAATGCATTCGAAAAACGTTCGCGTTCTACAGGCGTTTTCTCTAGCTCCAACTCTTTATCAACGTTTACAGAATCGCAACAAAAGTGACCATTGCTGAAAAAATAATTAATCTCTGAAGGCAGATTATTCAAGGGAAAAACATGTAATTGATCTAGTTCATATGAAAAAATGAACAAGAAAGGAAAACGCATTTTCGCTAAACTATTTATTTTTTCTATTGCCTCTTCCATTTACACGTGCAATGCCCTATTGTCTGTAGCTGCTAATGCTGCTTCTTTTATCGCTTCTGAAAAAGTAGGATGTGGATGACAAATTCTAGATAAATCTTCTGCAGTACCTCTGAATTCCATAATCGTACATAACTCCATTATAAGATCCGCAGCTCTTGCTCCTATCAAGTGCGCACCCAAAATTTCATCTGTTTCCTTATCTGCAATTATCTTAACCATTCCCTCCAAGTCCATACTCGCTCTAGCACGTCCCAATGCCTTAAAAGGGAACTTACCAACCTTTATCTCATGTCCTGCTTCTTTTGCCTCATCTTCAGTATATCCTACTGATGATACTTCAGGCCAAGTATAAACAACCCCTGGAATTAAGTGATGATTTATATGTGGTTTCTGCCCTGCAAGTTGCTCTACCACAAATATTCCCTCTTCTTCTGCTTTATGTGCCAACATCGCGCCTTTTATGACATCACCAAGAGCATAAATATTATCAACATTCGTTCTTAAATGGTCATCAACAACCACTTTTCCGCGCTCATCCGTTTCAACTCCCACATTCTCTAATCCTAGTTTATCCGTATATGCATATCGTCCAATAGCGATCAAACAATAGTCAGCATCCAATACAAATTGATCTCCTCCATTTTTTGGTTCAACTGTAACTTTTGCCTTTGTTTTTGTTCCTTTTACGTCAACAACTTTATGCTTAGTATGAAAAGTAACCCCTAGTTTTTTCTTCATTGATCGTTGCAATTCTTTTGCACAATCCTTATCCATTCCTCCTAAAATACGGTCATTGAATTCTACTACATCTACTTTAGTACCTAGTCTCGCATACACACTACCTAGTTCGAGACCAATAACCCCTCCACCTATAACAACCATGCTCTTTGGTAACTTCTCAATATTTAATGCTTCTGTAGATGTTATAACTCTATTCTTATCATAATTAAAAGCTGTAGGAGCAATTGGCTTTGACCCTGTAGCAATAATTATATTTTTAGCTTCAATGTTTTCTTCCGATCCGTCTTCCTTGGAAACTTTGACATTGTTTTTATCTACAAAACTTCCATGTCCGTAATAAACATCGATTTTATTCTTTTTCATTAAGAATTCCACCCCTTTACATGTCTGATCTACAACTTCATTTTTTCGTGTGATCATCTGCTTCATATTTACTTTCAAGTTAGAAAGTCCTATTCCATGAGTTTCAAATGTATGACTAGCATTATGAAAATGTTCTGAAGAATCCAATAAAGCTTTTGAAGGAATGCATCCTACGTTCAAGCACGTTCCACCAAGCGTATTATATCTTTCAACAATTGCTGTTTTTAATCCTAGTTGAGACGCTCTTATTGCTGCCACATAGCCACCAGGACCAGATCCAATTATACATAAATCGTAAGCCATTCTATTTTAATCTTTTGTATTATTATTCGGTTTATTATCAGAAGTGGGTTTTGCACTATTTTGTTTTGCATTTTGCCCATCATTTTTCCTTTTTCCTCTATTTTTTCTATAATTCTTCTTTTTAGCAGTAGGTTTTTTATCGCCTGATCGCTGTTGTGAAGACTGCTTTTCCTGACCTTTTTCCTTAGAAGAATTATTTGTTTGTTTTTTGCCTCTAGGTGAATTTCCTTTAGGCTTATTCTTATTTCTTCTTTTATTTCTTCTTTTTCTATCTGGCAATTCCACTGCTCCAGTAACATCTTCGTAATCAGGAGTATCTTCTACTTCTTCTGTGTAAGCCATATTTTGAAGACTCGCTAAAGAAGCTGGCTTTTCGCCATTTTTATTCATTTCTATGACTTTCTTTACATCTTCTTTATCCATAGCTACAACCGTAGATCTTCCTTTTCCAGCCATAACAGAATAGTACATAAGGCCTTTAAAAATGTCAATTTTCATTAATCGAGCTTTACCATCAGCGGTTTGGATATAATCTGCTTTTTCTGGAAAATGAGAAATAGCATCCATGTAATTATCTAACTCATAGTTCAGACAACACTTAAGTCGTCCACATTGTCCGGATAATTTAGATTGATTAATTGCCATATATTGATAGCGGGCAGCGGTTGTAGAAACGGATTTAAAATCTGTTAACCAAGTAGAACAGCACAGTTCTCTTCCACAAGAACCAATTCCTCCTATTCGCGCCGATTCTTGTCTAGAACCTATTTGACGCATTTCGATTTTTACTTTGAACTCACGAGCATATGAACGAACAAGCTCTCTAAAGTCGATTCTACCTTCCGCTGTATAATAGAATGTAGCTTTTCGCTTATCACCTTGAAATTCAACATCTCCTAGTTTCATGTCTAGGTTCAAGGTTCTAGCAATCGCTCTTGCCCTTACCATTGTTGCTATTTCTTGATCTCGAGCTTCTTGAAGTTTTTCAAGATCTCTCTCATTTGCTTTTCGAATAACATTATGTTGAACCCGATCGTCTTTGACCTTTTTCTTTTTCATTTGTAGGGAAACCAAGTCCCCTGTGAGACTTAGACGTCCTACGTCGTATCCATTGCCGGAGTTTACCACAATCATGTCACCAGTAACAACTGACATTGTGTGATCCATAAAAAAGAAGTCTTTTCTTGCTCCATTTTTGAAGCTAACTTCCACTATGTTTTGACCGGATGTTAAAGGTAAATCCCTTTTTGACAACCAATCATAGGTATTGAGTTTATTACAACTTCCACTCGAACAATGGCCTTTGTTTCCGCATCCCTTCGATACTCCATTAGTACCGCTGCAACTTGCACATGCCATGTTTATATATTTAATCTTGCGTCAGACTAATTCTGTCGCAATACGTTCTTGAAAGAGAGACTTGTACCACACATCAAAATCTTAATATTAGCATTTCTCTCTATATAATAAATAGTATCCGTCAGGATATTACTAAGTTTTTCAATTTTCTCAAAGGTAAGAATCCTTGCTATTTTTTTAGCAGTTTCTATTTCTTTTTCCTGAATTCTTAATGCTTCGTCAGGTAATATCCCTACTCGTGCAATTTCTCTTAAAAAATGTAAGCCATAGTTCAGAAAGTTTTTTTGATCGTCTTTTGTTTTTTTGGCGTAAGCCTCTACCCACGATAAAATATCAATTGCCTTACCACTATAACAGGATCTTAGCCAGGACAAAACTTCCTCATCAAGTGTTGAATTATTTTTAGTTATTAGTTCTAAGGCTTTATTCATATTACCTTCAGCGATAAAAGCTATCGACTGTGACTGTTCTGGTGTTCCACCTCTTTTAATCAAGGCTTCTTTTATTTCATTGTCTTGAAGAGGTGGTAACTTAATGTGTTGACATCTTGAAATAATTGTAGCTAAAATATCATCAACTTTAGCTGTTACCAACACAAAATATGTGTTTTCTGTGGGTTCTTCGATAATTTTTAACAAGCGATTTCCTTCCTTTTTTAAATATTCAGGTAACCATAAAAAGAGCACCTTTTTATCACTTTCAAAAGATTGCATATTCAATTTATGAATAATTGCTCTACACTCTTTTACATTAATATTTGGCTGTTTATTCTCCGCACTAATAGCATCTAGCCATTCGCTTATTGTTCCATATGGGTGGGTCCCCAAAAAACCTCTCCATGGCTTTATAAACTCATCCGCAACTGAATTGGCTCCGAAGAATGGAAAAGAGAAATGAACATCGGGATGTATAAAATTAAAGGTTTTTTTACATGCCCTACATTCGCCACAAGCTTCTTCATTAACCTTGTTTTCACACATTATGTAAGAAACATATGCTAGTGCCGCTGGTAATTTATTGTTTCCCTTGGGTCCTGAAATAAGAAGTGCATGTGGCATTACATCATCAGTCACTAACTCTCTTAGTGATGTCCATGAACTTTCTGATCCTACAAGTTGTGAGAATTTCATTTATATAGATTCTCCAGCTTTCAACTTCTCAGCATTTTCATAAACTTGGAGTCCTGTAATTATATCATCGATAGCTCCTTCCATAATTTTATCCAAGGAATATAAAGTTAAACCAATACGATGATCCGTAACTCTATTTTGTGGATAATTATAAGTTCTGATTTTATCGGAACGATCACCAGATCCCACTAAAGACCTTCTTTCAGCGCTAATTTTAGACATTTTACGCTCTCTTTCCGCCGTATTAATTTTCACATATAACCTTTGAATAGCAATCTCACGGTTTTTAATTTGTGAACGACCATCAGTACTTTCAGCAACAAGACCTGTTGGTAAGTGAGTAAACCTCACTCCAGATTCCGTTTTATTTACGTGCTGTCCTCCAGCTCCTGAAGCACGGAATGTATCTACTTTTAAGTCTGCTTTATTTATTTCAATTTCCTCGATTTCAAACTTTGGCATAACCGCTACGGTTGCTGCAGAAGTATGAACCCTTCCTTGTGTTTCTGTTCTTGGAACACGTTGTACTCTATGTGCACCAGACTCAAATTTCATTTTAGCAAAAACGTCATTTCCATAGACTTCCATAGAAAGTTTACTATATCCTCCTGAAGTACCTTCGGTTGTAGAAAGTAGTTCTGTTTTCCATTTCTGTTTTTCGAAATATTTAGAATACATCCGGAATAAATCTCCAGCGAAAATACTTGCCTCGTCTCCTCCTGTCCCAGAACGAATTTCCAAAATAATATCTTTGGAATCTTCTGGGTCTTTTGGTATCAGAAGGATTTTCATTTCTTCTTCCATTGATTCTAACAATGGTCTAAGCTCTCCAATCTCTCCTTTCGCCATTTCCTTCATATCTGGATCTGGATCTGCTAGCATCTCTTCTGCCGTTTTCAAATTCCCTTTTGCTTCTACATACTTATCGTATAATAAAACAACCTCTTCCAGGCCTTTTGACTCTTTATTTAATTTATTAAATCGCTTAGGATCTGACGCTACCTCAGGATCATAAAGTTGTTCACGAATGTTTTCGTAACGATTTTTTATGGATTCCAACTTCTCTATCATAATCGGTTATTATAAGGCAAAAGTAATAGGAAAAAGGCACATTTTGTTTTTTTTTTTGAGTGTCCTCAAAAGCTCTATAAAATATGGTCTTTTCTAGCCTAAATTCATGCCACCTATAAAATAATTTTTGCCACCAAAAAAGTTGACGTTTTGGTTTATTTATCTTTTTCTTAAAAATGCTTCTGCTTTGTCTGCCAAAAAAGCCTCTTTTTTACTATTCTTATTTAAGTTTGTCTGTGCAACTAACTTCATTATAATGGAAAGTCTTAGTGTTTTCGATATATTCAAAATAGGCGTTGGCCCTTCTAGTTCTCACACTCTTGGCCCTTGGAGAGCTGCATTAAATTTTCTTGAAATTATAAAAAACCACCCTTATCCGGCTGTAACTTTAAACGTTGAATTATATGGATCTTTATCTAAAACGGGAAAAGGACATGGAACAGATATTGCCATAATGATGGGACTTTTAGGGCATGATCCTGTAATAATTGATACAACAAAAATAAATTCCTATGTTGCTAATTTAAAACAAGAGAAACAAATATCTTTTCCATCTGGAAATGCATTTTTTGATCCAACAATCAATATTGTTTTTAGACCGGATTCTCTTCCAAAACATCCAAATGCCCTAACCTTATCAATGATCGATTCTCAGGCTACAAAAATAGAACAAACATACTATTCTGTTGGTGGTGGGTTTATTGAAAAAGAAGGTGAAAATGAGTCGAATGACGAGCAACCAATGCGTCTTCCTTTTCCAATTCAAAAGGCAAGTGATCTGCTCTCCTATTGTCAAAAAGAAGATAAATCAATTTCTGAAATAGTGTATCAAAATGAATTAAGCTTTCGGTCAGAAGATGAAATAAAGACTAAACTTACCTCTATCCACAAATCAATTCTGAAATCTGTTTATAGAGGATGTCATACCTCAGGAATTTTACCCGGAGGACTTAATGTTACTCGAAGGGCTAAAGAAATCGCCATGAAACTATTGCCTTCTTTAAAAGAGACCGACAATCTCATTGAATGGCTGGCTGCTATAAAAGATACAGATCCTAGTTTCAATACTATTAATAAATGGATCAGTTGTTTTGCCCTTGCTGTTAATGAAGAAAATGCAGCTTTCGGTCGAGTCGTTACGTCTCCTACAAATGGCGCTGCAGGAGTAATTCCTGCTGTATTACTCTTTTATATTTGTTTTTGTGATGAAGTTGTAGAAAAAGCTATTGAGCGTTTTTTCTATGTAAGTGGAGAAATCGGATGTTTATTTAAAAAAGGAGCGACTATCTCTGCAGCGATGGGTGGTTGTCAAGCTGAAATTGGCGTTTCATCTGCAATGGCTGCTGGTGCATTAACAGAAATACAAGGTGGATCTCCTGAACAAGTATTAATGGCTGCTGAAATAGCAATGGAACATCATTTAGGAATGACTTGCGATCCAATTGGTGGCTTGGTCCAGATTCCTTGTATCGAAAGAAACGCAATGGGTGCAATTAAAGCTATAACGGCATCAAACATTGCTCTTTCTACTGATGCTAAAAATGCAATTGTGAGTCTAGACGCTGTAATAAAAACGATGTGGGAAACAGCTCAAGACATGAATTTTAAATACAAAGAAACAGCTGAAGGCGGTTTAGCAATAAACCTTTCTGTCATACAACCGGAGTGTTAAGAAATTATATAATTCGTATAAAATAATGTTCAAATCCATCGGCACCTTCATTTCCATTAAAATATTTATTTGAATTTATATTGAAACCATTCTCAGTAAAAGTAACTAAGCCTCTGTCTGAATCATCAATAAATAGAAAATAGCCTTCATCGTTTTCTTTCAATTCAAATAGACATTCAATTGTTCTTTCTTGTTTTGAAAGACAGCCTTCAGAATCTTCTGTAATATTAATTTCCTTTGTTAGTGTTTTACTATCAAATTTCCAAGTAATTTCTCCTATTTCATATGTACAATTTTTTCCTGTTATGCCTCCTGATGTTAGCGTTAGTGAATATTCATCCATTAATTTGCTCTCATTTATTTTGCTGCAGCTGAAGAAAATTAAAACCATTAATCCTAGTAATATATTCTTTATCATCATTCTATTTTATCTTTAAGACGAATAAAAACCAATCCTCGTTGGATATAATATTAAGTTCAAATCTCTCCTCATAAAAGTCCATACAAAATTTATAGTTTTACTCCAATAAAAACAGGATTAATGAGTGATAACAAAATCATAGAATGTGTACCGAATTTTAGCGAAGGTAGAGATCTCGCGGTCATCCGAAAAATTACCGATGAAATCGAAAAAGTTGAAGGCGTAACGCTTTTGGACGTAGATCCAGGAAAAGCTACAAATCGAACAGTTGTTACTTTCGTTGGCCATCCTGAAGCTGTTATAGAAGGTGCTTTTCAAGCCATTAGAAAGGCAATGGAAGTTATCGATATGGCAAAGCAAACAGGAGAACATCCGCGGATGGGTGCTACCGATGTGTGTCCACTAATTCCTATTTCTGGAATTTCTATGGAAGAAACAGTGGAGTATGCAAACAAGTTAGGTAAACGTGTGGGTGAAGAACTTGGGCTTCCTATTTTTATGTACGAAAGTGCTGCCAAAGAAGAAAAGAGAAAGAACCTCGCAAGCATTCGTGCTGGTGAATATGAGGGAATGGAAAAGAAATTACAAGATCCTGCATGGAAACCAGATTATGGTCCAGCTACTTTTTTACCAGCAAGCGGTGCAACGGTTATCGGTGCTCGAGATTTTCTTATTGCATACAATGTTAACTTAAATACAAAAAGTACAAGAAGAGCTAATTCTGTTGCATTTGATATTCGCGAAAACGGGCGAGTTAAAAGAGAAGGAAATCCTATCACTGGTAAAATTGTCGAAGAAAATGGAGTTCCTGTGAGAGTTCCAGGCACTTGTAAATCCGTGAAAGCCATCGGTTGGTTCATAGAAGAATATGATCTCGCTCAGATTTCCATGAACCTTACGGACATCAATGTTACCCCTCTACATATTGCGTTTGAAGAATGCAGAAAGAGTGCGAACAATAGAGGATTGCGTGTGACAGGATCGGAATTAGTTGGTCTTATGCCACTAAAAGTAATCACAGATGCGGGTAAATTTTTCCTTGAAAAGCAAGGTCGTTCGACAGGTGTTTCTGAAGAAGAAATCATTCACATTGCTGTGAAATCTTTGGGTCTTGATGAGCTTGCTCCTTTTGATCCGCGTAAAAAGATTATCGAGTATGTAATGAAAGCTAAAGAGGAAAGCTTGATCTCGATGAACCTCCGAGAATTTGCCAATGAAACCGCAAGTGAAAGTGCTGCTCCAGGAGGAGGAAGTATTTCGGCTTATTGTGGTGCTTTAGGAATTTCGTTAGGTACGATGGTTTCGAATTTGAGCGCGAACAAAAGAGGCTGGGATGCAAAGGTTCCATACTTTGCTGAAATAGGAGAAAAGGGTCAAGCCCTAAAGGACAAATTACTCGAATTAGTTGATAAAGACACCGATGCGTTCAATCAGATTATGTACGCTATAAAAATGCCCAAAACGACTGATGAAGATAAAGCCGCTCGTAAAAATGCACTTGTTGCCGCGACAAAAAATGCCATCGAAATTCCTCTTGCTGTAATGAAAACCGCGTATGAAAATTATGCTGTTTTACGTGAAATGGCTGATAACGGAAATCCTGCCTCGGCGAGTGATGTTGGGGTTGGTGCTTTGTGTACATATACCGCAATTGAAGGAGCATTCTTGAATGTAAAAATCAATCTTCCTGGTATTTCAGACAAGGATTATATTCGAGACATTATGGACCAAGCTGAAAGAATTAGCGAGTCATCTGTAAATGAAAAAGAGGCGATACTGAAAATTGTTGAGTCAAAAATATAGATGAAAATAGGCTCGGACATTCTCTGTGTGCATTATTATTATCCGCCGATTCGGTCGGGTGGTGTACTAAGGAATTATTATATGAGCTGGGCTTTCGCCCAAATGTTTGATCGAGTTCATATCATCACCACATCCAATGTGGAGGTCATGGCAACAGAGGCTTTGCCTTTACCTGATAATGTAATTATTTATAAAGCATCGACGAAAGATTTTCGGAGTGTGGTGACGAGTGGAAATCATCTTTCCATGAAAAAAAAGAACAGTTCCTTGTTCAAGGCATTATCCAAATTAAAGAAAACATTACCCTTCCATTTTTATTTGGACGAAGGAGGTCAACGATATATAAAGTCTGCGATTAAACTAGGGAAAGAGATTTTAGAGAAATATGAGGTAAGTCACATGTATTCTTCGTTTATGCCTTATGCCGATCATAAGATAGCGAGTGTTTTAAAAAAAGGAAATAAGTATATAAAATGGTATGCTGATTTCCGTGATTTACAAGTTGAGCCTGCTTATAAGAATGTGTATTTCGAGGCTTGGAATAAGCGACAAGAGCGAAAGATCTTAGAAGGTGCAGAAAAAGTATCGACCATTTCAGATGGACTAGCAAAGCATTTGCGGGGTTTACACCCAAAGGTTATTTCTTTGCCGCGTGGAGTCATCATGCGAGAAGAGCGAAAAGCGGTTTCGAAAGTATTTACGATGGTTTATACAGGGAGTTTGTTTTACGAGTATAGAGATGGGAAGTCGGTCGTAAGTGAAGTGAAGCAATTTGTAGAAGGGGGTAATATTTCTTCTGACACTTTCCAGTTTGTATATGCGGGAAGGGAAGGAGAAATATGGGAAAGGTGGTTTGAGGAATGCGGGATAGAGGACTATTTAGATAATAGGGGATTTATAGCGAGAGGGGAAGCCTTGGAGCTACAAAACGAAGCTGGTGTTTTATTGTTATTAACGAGTTCGTCCGAGGAACACCAAGGTGTTTTTACGGGGAAATTATTTGAATACTTAGAAACGGGAAATCCTGTTATGAACTATATTAATGGAATACGAGATGAAGAGTTTGAGGAATTATTTAGGACCACGGACGCTGGCGACATTTTCTATCCTGAGACATTGGGTCATTTGAAAGAAAGCTTAGGATATTATTATTGTCTTTGGGAGAAAGGCGAATTATGGAAAATGTCGGAAGCGGGGCTTGCTGCGAGAAAGGGGATGAGTTGGCATTCGCGGGTGGGGGAATTGATTAAATAATTGTATGGAAACTGATATTTTTAAAAATATATATTATCAAGGAGACTGGAGAATGTTCATTAAAGTGTGTCTTCTTTATATTTATAATCAGACACAGTTTAATGAACTATCCCGTTAACCCAAAAGGCATCAAACTCAAAACTATTACCTAATAATTCTCATTTATTTTACTCTGTTTTGAAAATAAAAAGAATAACTGTTGACTTAATTAAGACTTTAGAATGCCATTTTCTTTCAATGGAATACTTCTTATTATCAAAATGAAATTTCTTTTAATTAGGTTTTACAAACAAAATAAAAAATCTTTTTTAAGCTTGCTCAACTTTTTTGAAAATTAATTGTACTATATTTATCTTATTCCGTTGAATGTTAACCCATTATACAATTATTGAATACGCTCACAAATGAAGAAATTTTTACCTATCCTCCTTTTTTTATTACTTTTTAATACAATTTATGCTCAAGAATCTGGTACTAAAGGAACAGAATTCTGGCTCGCATATATGGAAAACCTAACATTAGCTTTTAATGGTGATCCCCAATTTTCAATATATGTATCTGCAGAAGAATCTGGTGAAGCTACTATAACTGCTGCTGCAACAGGATTAGAATATTCTTTTTCTTATGATGCGAACACAGTAACAGAATTCAATTTTCCTCCCAATATTTTATATGCAACAGGGTCAGAAGCAATTAAAAACTTTGGCTTCCGAATAAATACAACAAGTCCAACAAATATAACCGCGGTTCATTACAGAGTGTTTTTTTCAGAAGCCAGCATCGTTCTTCCTGTTGAAATTCTTGATAACGAATACATCATTCTCGCCGGTAAAGATTTTAATAATTCAACGAATTCTCCTTCATCTTTTGTAATTGTTGCAACCGAAGATAATACGGAAGTTGAAATTACCCCTTCCGCTAATACGGCCGAACTTAGACCCGCAGGAATTCCTTTTTCAATAACTTTAAATGCAGGTAATAGTTATCAGGTACATGCATTAGGTGACTTAACTGGTTCTAAAATACGTTCTTTAAATGAATCAAAAATAGCCGTTTTTGCAGGAGCCCAACAAGCTGACATTGCTTGCGACCTTTTTGCTGACAACCATCTATACGACCAAGCTTATCCCATTTCATATGGTGCAAAAGAATATGCACTTATCCCTTTTAAAGGACAAGGTCTCTCCCTTTTCAAATTTCTTGCATTGGAAGATGATACTGAAATATATATTAATAGTTCTTTATTCACCACCTTGCAAAGTGGTGAATATAGTGAAGAATTATATGATACTCCCCAAATTTTAACCTCGTCTAAAAATATTTTTGTTGCACAATTTAATCCTTCACAAGGATGCAACTTAAGTCAACTCGGAGACCCTACAATGATCACTCTTCATTCATCGAATTACAGGACCAAAAAAGTGTTCTTCGAAAATTTATTTGGATTTAATGGTTCGCAAGCTTTTTCACAAAGAAATATTACTCTATTTACTGAAACGGAAAACATAGATGATATAAAAATCGACGATGTCAACATCAGTGATGAATTCCAAGAATTTCCAAATTACCCTTCATTCAGTTATGCAACAATAACTAAAGAAGCAGGAAGCTCTCTACTGGAAGCTCCTAGAGGTGTTTTTGCTTATTGCTATGGATTAGGGGATTTTGATGCTTACTCCTATACTTTGGGTTTTAACCCAAATAGCGAAGTATCCACATACAATATAGATCCTTCGTTAATTACTATTTTTCCAAATCCTTCCACGAACTTTATTAAAATAAATAGTACTAAGATTATTTCACACATTGAATTATTAACTATTGAAGGAAATATTATACTTTCAAAAACACCTAAAAAAGAATCTACAAGCTTTGATTTAACTCAATTATCAGATGGTATTTATTTTGTAAAAATATACTCAGCCGATAACGTTTCAATTAAAAGAATAGTTAAACAATAGTCTCCGGTTATATCTTATTTACCCTCTAGAACTTGTTTAAAAAACAGGATCAATAATAATTATAAAAGAAAATTTGGAATTATAGATTATTTTTTGCACTAGCCCTGTCAGGGCTTAAGCTCTGACAGAGCTAATTATAAATTTAGCTATTAAAAAGACATCATTTTCTCCTATCAAAAATTTTAAATCAACACGCTTTCCTTATTCCACTCTTTAAATTCTTCAAGCAAACTCACTCTGGTAATTCACCAAACAAAAATCCCTACCTTTGTTTCTTTATTAAAACATCTTTCCTCGTTTGAAAAAGAAACTATATATCGTTGTCGGCGCTCGTCCACAAATCATGAAAGCTGCTGCACTCGCAAGAGCAATAGAAGATGACGGATCTCTTGATTACGAAATAGTCCATAGTGGCCAACATTATGACGAAAATATGAGTAGAGCGTTTTTTCAAGAGCTCAGCTTGAAAGAACCAGTAGTTAATTTTCACATTGGATCCAAAAAACACAATGTTTTTATCGCTGAATTTTTAATTGCATTTGATGCTTTCATTGAAGAACACCCTTGCGATATGGTGGTCGTAGTTGGTGATACTAACACAACTGTTGCTGCTGCTATTACGGCAAGTAAATTAAACATCCCTCTCGCTCATGTAGAAGCTGGAATGCGTGAATGGAATAAAAGCATTCCAGAAGAAATAAATAAATTACTCACAGATTCCGTAAGCGATCTTTTCTTTTGCCCTTCTCAAACAGCAGCCGAAAACCTAGTAAAAAGTGGAGTGAATAAAAAAGTCTATATCACCGGAGATATTACTTATGATTTACTAACCGAAAATAAAATTCCATCAAAAAAAATCATCTCTGAAAAATATTCTTTACCTGAAACCTTCATTCTTGCTACATGCCATCGTGCAGCAACCACAGCTGACAAATCATTACTAGAACATGTAATTGAAGGGCTCAATTCTATGGAACACGAAGTCATATTCCTGGTACATCCACGAACCAAAAAAGCTATGGAAACTTTTGGCCTAAGCCAAAAATGTAAGAAACACATTCGTCTTCTTGATTCAATTAATTATTACGATACACAAAGCCTCATCAAACACGCTGATTACGTCATAACCGATTCGGGTGGAATTATTAAGGAAAGCTATTTCCACAAGACCTATTGTATCATTATTGACAATCAAACCGAATGGGTCGAGAGCGTCCAACAAGGATGGTCAATAGTCTGTGGACCAAATACGGAGAAAATTAAAACTGCCGTGCATTCAATTGAAATTCCTAGTTATCATGGCTCATCTTTTGGAGATGGACAAGGTGGATTTAAAGTAGTACGAGAAATTAAGAAGTATTTATCTCACCATTAATATTCATTTATTAGAATAATTAATGTAGGATTACATTTAATCCATCAAAAGATCTAGCTGAGTCTAGATTTCGAAACCCAATTGCAATATTTAACGATAACGAATTATGGCATAAACATTTTATATCCCATTTATTCCTAAACAACCTAGACTATTTACAACTCTTGTACTTAAAATGGCTATTTTAAATTATACATGTTGATCAACCATTATAGTATTTCCATCAGGATCAACAACAATAAAACTAGCAGGACCATTTGTCGATTCATCTGCCTCAGAAACAAAGTTTAATCCTTCTGTTTTTAAATGTTTTTGAATTTCTCTTACATCACTATAATTATCTAATGCTTTAGCATCAGAATCCCAGCCAGGATTAAACGTTAATATATTACCTTCAAACATCCCTTGAAACAATCCAACTAAAGTTGTATCATTTTTCATGATTAAATAATTTTTAGCCATATCGCCACCAAAAACAATAAAGCCAAGTTTTTTATAAAAATCCTTAGAAACGGTTAGGTCTTTAACTGAAAGACTAACTGAAAATGCACCTAATTTCATAACTTTTCTTTACAAGATACTAAATTTAATTATCCTATCATTACTGCTTTATAATAGTTTTAATAGTCCTTCCATCTTCGTTTTCAATTCTTAAAAAATATACCCCTTTAATTAGGTGACTAATGTTTATTTTCGATTCACCACTTAATTCTCCATTAAGAACAGATTCGCCAATAGAATTAAAAAGGTAAAAATGAGAAATAGAATTTACTTCTACATTTAATAAATCTATAGCAGGATTAGGATAAATATGAATATTATCATCTACTGTTTCGATTGAACTTGAAGGTAAAAACTGTAATTCATCAATAGCTATATATGCCGGTGTATTCATACCAAAAGCACCAATATCTGAGGAAGATAAAATCAATTTAATTTCGTCATAAGAAGAATTTATTTCTGATAGATCAATTGTCGTCCAGTCTTTAATTATATAATCTAACTCGTTATCATCAAATCTATAATCTGCCAAATAGAATTCTATTGAATCTCCTGTCGGAATATTATTATCATAAAACTTCATAGTTAAAAGGAAAAAGTCCGGATCGTCTCCTGTTTCCCCACCAAATTTTTTTGCAAATCCATCTCCATTTTGGATACTTAATCCAGCAAATGTTGTGTTATTTATCTGCAAGCTTTCTAATAGAGACCCATTATTTACATATATACTATTATCTGCAGTTAAATATCCAATTGCATAAGTCATCGTATTATTTGCACCTACTCCAGAAATAACACTGTATTGGTTTAAAAAACCTTCAGTAATTGTATCTGTCATTGTAGATAGAGCAAAACCTGTAAAAAAACTATATGTAGAATTAAAAGAATTAGGCAACGTTATATCTCCTTCAGAAAACCCAATATCACTATTGTTGTCAAATGTTTCCATTTCTAAGCCAAACGTTTCAAAACTAATTTGAGCATTAACAATAAGAAAAGAAATCGATAAAATAAAAGTGTAAAATAATTTCATTTAATTTAATTTGTATGTAAGGTTTAATAAATAATTCCTGCCAGGCATTGGTCGAAATTCAATTATTCGGTAAGATGTATTTGTTATATTGTTTATTGAAAAACTTAGTTTTAAATAGTGCTTCTTTATATTAATTTGTTGGGATATTAATAAATCAGTTATTGCATATTTTCCAATGTTTTCACTAATACCTCTTGACTCGCTAAAATATCTATTCGTATAAGATAATGCCGTGCTTTTATGTGACAAAACAAAAACATTATTCAATTGATGAATAGGAGTATAAAATAATTGATCTCCTGCATTTACTATAGGAATGGATAAAGATTCTTGATATGTTGAACGATTAAAACCATAGGATAAAGAATTATTTAAATTCCATTTCTCATTTATTATATAGCTAGATCTTGCTTTTAATTCAACTCCTCTACTCCAGACTTTATTCACATTCAATGGTCTGAAAAAAACTTGTCCTTCAGTCAACGTCCATTGAATCCAATTATCAACCAATCGGCTATATGCTGTCAGTCCGAAAAACAAACCCCACTTATCACTGTCCCATTCTATTGAATTAAAAACCTCTCCTGCCCATCCTATTTCAGCCAACAATTCTGGGTTGCCTCCTGGAACCCAAAACAAATCATTAAGTGTTGGGTTTCTGTAGACTCTATTTCCTTTTATTCCAAATGTATATGATTTAAGAATCGTTTTTGAAATAGAAATTTCAGGAATAAAAGGAACAACATTTAAATCAATCATTTCCTGTCTAAATCTCATATCTATATTTACAAGATTTGTCCTCAATGAAGCTTGACCAAAAACTGCTATTCGAGATTGTTGTTGAGTATTCGTATAATTTTTCGAGTCTGCATTTGCTACACTTTGATTTAAACCCAACGTGTATTGATACTTATTAAATATTTGCTTATAGATAAGTCTATTTTCGAATGATCGAACAACATTTGTATTAATTAAATCCGTTTGAAAAAATTGATTTGAATTAATAAAATAACCAGAATTCAATTCAATAATTGACTTTTTGTTAACCCTTTTAAAGTTAAAATTTAGTCGATTATTACTATCGGCAGTTGAATCATTTCCACTAGTTTGTCGCGTTGTAAAAGGAATATTTCTTCTTGCAACGCTTCCCCAATAATTAAATCCAAATTTGTTTTTTCCTACACTTAGAAAAGAGTTATACATCAAATGTGCTTGCCCTCCGTCTCCATTAATTAATTTTCGCTCTTCACCATTAGATAATTTATAGGGATAATCATTTTTAAATCGTTGAATATTTACCTTTAGTGAAGATTTTATTTTTCTATCAATTCCTACAATTGCTGTTGTTGAATAATTATTAAAGCTTCCAATACTACTTGAAAAAGTAAATTTACTGGTGGGTTTATTCTCCAGATATATTCCTCCTCCTATATTACCACTACCATATGATGTAGATTCACTTCCATAAACCAACTTAGTTTCTTCATTAAACCCACTAGGGATTAATGAAAGATCTAGCAAGCCAAGCATATTATTACTTATTGAAAGGTTGTTCCAATATACTCCTGTTTGAGACGCGCTACTTCCACGTAGGGAAAGTGTTGCCAAACTCATTCCTCCATAATTCTTTATATAAACAGCTTCTTTTGACTGAAGGCTAGTTGCTAAACTTTCGGTAGTTGATGTTGGAGAAATTTCTGAAACATGAGAAGAACTATATGGTGCACCATTGATAACAACTGTATCAATAAGCAATGAATCGCTTTGGGCATAAGCCCCCATAAAAAATAGCCCTATGGCTATGCATAGCATAATCTTCTTCATTGTCTTGTCTTTTCACACCGAAAGTTGACGTCCGCTCATTTTGAGCACATAAAGTAGGTCTTCTGGCTTGTTTCATTTATATCACCTTCCCGCTTTCGCAGTGGCGAACGATATAAACTTATGTGAAACTTACAGCTGCGGGACAGCTCCGGATTTTAACCGGATTCCGATCCAATTTGTGAGATTGAATGTGTACTTTTATGCACCTCAAAGGTATAAAAAATGAACAACTTACTTTCTTTATCTATAGTCATTGCCATTACGATTGCGTGGATAATAATTGTTTTAAATTACCGTAAAGGACAGAATAAGTCTGGGAATATAGGAGGTAAAATAAGTATCCCAAAAACATTTTGGCTTGGTTATGCTCTTTATCTCTACGGTATTTTTCCGATTTCTTTTCTCATACTTTATTGGCATGAACAACCCTGGCGTAAATTACTATTATTGATAATTGCTATTATTTTATTCCGTACCATCATCCAATCTTATATGATGTATATATCCAAAAACTGGAGGACTAAACATGGAGTATTCTTTAATATTTCTTCAGCAACCCTAATTTTATGTTTTACGATATATCTGATTTTTGGGCCTTATAATTTTTGGGCTTTAAGCCCAAAATCATCAATTTCATGGTTTTATATTATATACGCTTTGACAATGGCAACAACGCTATTAACTGATAGCTTTTATGCCTTCGAATTCGGAAAACTAGTAGGAAAGGAAACTATGGGAGATAAAGCGATTTGGTTTGCTTCCAATGACCCAAAATTTGATAAGATAAACTCAATAACAAAGAGAAACAATTTTCTTTTTATATTGGCAATAATTGTTATCTTCAGCATATACATCTTGAATTATGATAAATTTTAACCCAAAAAATTGGACAGGTTCATATGCACTACCTTCTGCTAAAGATGTAAGATGGAGAGCTTTTGGATTGTTATTTTTCTATTTGCTTTTAGGCATTTTCTTTTTAGGATTTGACCGGAAACCAGTCCAAATATTTGTACTGATTGGAGCTGGTGCTTTACTTGATGTTGTGCTAAATGGTATATTCAAGAAGCGTAAGGTATTTCCTTTATCAGCTATGATTTCCTGTTGTTCCTTAGCGATTATATTAAACTGGAGTTATGCTTTTCACAATTTGTGGATACCTGTTTTTATCTGTATTATTTCTAAGTATTTAATAACATTAAAAGGTAAACATTATTTTAATCCTTCGCTTTTTGCAATCGTTGTTTGCATCTTATTTACCGATGATCTCATTACTTTAGCTCCTAGTTATCAATGGTATGGTAGCGCAGCAACTGCATCTATGATGATCTGGTTTGTCGTTACAGGTGCTTTAGTTTTATTTGTTTTTAAAATTAACAGAAACTGGTTAATAGGAAGTTTTCTCCTTGTTTTTACTCTTCAATCGATTTACAGAGCAGAAATTATGGAGCATATTATTCCTTGGGAAACGCTATTTATGAGCTCTCTTTCATCTCCTGCTTTTTATCTGTTTACTTTCTATATGATTACTGATCCAGGTACAAGTCCTAAAGGAAAATGGGCTCAAATATTTACAGGAAGTGCAATTGGTTTATTGGATTTAATTTACCATATGAAATTAAGTTATTACACTTTCTTTTTTGCAGGAATGACGGTTGCTGCGGTAAGATATATATATTTTATTGGGCTTGATTTAAGTAAAAATGGGTTTCCCCAAATGATAAAAAACAGCTTACAGATTATTCCTAGATACGTCGTAGCTCTTCTGCTTTTTCTACCATTTATTTATGCTTTTAAAACACCACAATTTATAGGAATAAATTCCATACTTGAAGGTTTTTCTCTGGAAAGAATAGATGAGAGTATAAGTGGATTATCTCATAAAAAAAGTACTGTCCTTGAAGATGTTGATAAGAGAGTTGCACATGTTGCAAAATGGGTAATATCCGTTGGTGATGCTGCTGCGGTAGCCGATATAGATTTAGATGGAGACCAAGATCTATTTATGACACAAATCTTAAAATCAACAGCGTGGAGAGGAAAACTACACATAAATACTGGGGATTTTACTTTTGAAAAAAGATCTATTCCCGATCTTGAAAAGTACCTAAACGATCCTGTTTCATATGGTTTACCTGGCTTTGCAATGTTTATGGATTATGATAATGATGGGGACAAAGATTTATTTGTCGGATTCGGTTTTGGACAGTCGCGCTTGTTTGAAAATACTATAATTCCTCTTGGTGAATTAGAATTTAAAGAAAAGAAAATTCCTGCTTTAGAAGGTCACACAATTTGCTTGTCAGCAAATGCTTTTGACTATAATAAAGATGGAAAATTAGATTTTATTTTAGGAAATACATTGTTAAGAAACTTGCCAGATTATAATAACCCAACACCATTAAATATTTTTGATCTACCGGAACCACAATATGAAGGAGACCGTAGAATGTTTCACTTTATGCATGAAAGTTGGCACAATGCTAATAATGGTGGAATGAATCAACTCTTTGTAAATACAGGAGATGAAAATATCTTTTCAGAAGTTCCTTCAGAAATTTCTACTTTAAAAGAAACGAGATGGACATTATCAATTGGTACATCTGATTTCAACGATGATGGATATACGGATATTTATGTTTCAAATGATTTTGGCACAGATGATATTTATTTAAACAAAGAAGGACAGAAGTTCGAAAAAATTGAAGGTAAATTCTATGGTGATTTGGGGATGGATACTTATAAAGGAATGAACTCTAGTGTTGGTGACTTAGACAATAATGGAAAAGAAGATGTTTACGTAAGCAATGTACATCATGCGATGCAGGCAGAAGGAAGTTTATTATGGATGAATTATTCAGAAGGAGAGAAATTAAAAATGAAGGAATCGGCTACTAACTTGAATGCATTAAATACAAAGCGTTTCGGCTGGGGAGCAAGTTTTGCTGATTTAAACTTAGATGGATGGAAAGACATTATTCAAGCGAATGGAATGGTGGGGGATTCTTGGGATAAGATCTATGACGAGAGAATGGATTTTTGGTATTATCAAGCACAAATTGCAAGGACAGGACCAGAAATTCATAGCTATGCTGATAAGTGGGCAGACATAAGAGGCATGTGCATTTATGAAGACGAAAAAGATGGATTAATGCTAAATCATAATGGAAATTATTTTAAAGATTATGGAGAACTTTTAGGTTTCGATCACGAAGCAAATACAAGAGGAATTGTTGCAGCCGATTTTGATAATGATGGAGATGATGACTTATTAATTACCAATCAATTCGGATCACCTTTTCTTTATAAAAATAATGTATCTGGAAAGAATTGGTTAGGCTTTGATATAAAAGGAAATGGGGAAAATACAACAACTGATGCTGTAGGCACTCAAGTAATTTTATATTACAAGGAAAACGGAAAACAAATGCAACAATATCAAGAACAAAAATTAGTCAATGGGTTTATGGCAATGGAAGACTCTAGAATAATTTTTGGGCTTGGAGCCCAAAACAATTTAATAGAAGAAGTTAAACTTAATATTAAATGGTTCAATGGAGAAGAAGAATGGATTGACCTACAAGATTTAAATAAATATTATTCTATTATTCAAAAATCAGAGAATGAGTCAAGCGAATTTTAGAACAAAGATGTACGAAAAAAGTGGTGATCTAGTAAATTATTGGTACGCTATCGGGGAGGTAAAAGAATTCAAAAAAAACAAACCGTTACAACGAATTGTTTTTGATATTCCGATTGCAGTATGGCTAAATGAAGATGGAGAATACGCCGCTATACTAGACAGGTGCAATCATAGAAATGCGCCTTTAAGTAAAGGTAAAATAATTGATAAATGTATTGTTTGTCCTTATCACGGATGGGTTTATAATGAAGAAGGACAATGCACGTCTATTCCAAGCGAAGGACCATATGTAGAAAGAATCCCTAATAAAAAAGTAGAGTCTTTTCCTATAGAGTCGAAGTATGGATTAATCTGGGTTTGGATGGGTGAAAATAAAACCCCTTCTCGAGAAATATTTCTAATGCCCGTTATGGAAGAACATGGTTGGAACTATTATTATATGAAAACGGCTTTTAAAAATAATGTAACAGATCTCGTTGAAAACTTTATGGATGTTCCTCATACTGTTTTTGTACATAAAGGCTGGTTTAGAGATCGTAAACAAGTTCACATAGAAGCAAAAGTGGAACGTACAAATGATAGTGTGTTAGTAACATACGATCAGCCAAACGATAGCATCGGTTTTTCTAATTTTTTAATAAATCCGAAGAACTTGCCGATGAAGCATACGGACAATTTTTATATGCCAAATAATACTCGAGTAGATTATATATTCGGAGAAAATGAAAGAGGTTTTATTATTTCTAGTACCTGCACACCAAGAGGTGAATTTGATACAATGGTCTATACTTTAATATCCTATAAATTTGGATTAATGACGCCTGTAGCGAAACTAGGATTAAATTGGTACACTAGGAAAGTAATAGATCAGGACGTATGGATAATGGATCTTCACGGAAAAAATATTCAACAATTTAAAGAAACAGAGTATAGATCAACTCAATGTGATGCAATGCATATATATATTGAATCCTTAAGAGATCATGCAGAAAATCCAGCAACTAAAAACAAACCAAAACCTATCGTTAAAGACATTGAATTTTGGATATGAAAAATGAATTAGAGTACTGTTTAGTAAAGAAAGAAGATTTTGGATTATTGGATTTTGACAGAATGTATGAATTGATGTCAAATAATTACAATCATGTAAATAGAGAAAACGTTGAAAAGGATTTGTTAGCCAAGCAATACGTTGGAATTTTTACATTAGAAAATATAATTTATGGATTTACAACGTATGCAATAAACCCCCAAAACAGTGGAACAGATGAATACAATATTGTATTTAGTGGAGATACAATAATTGACCCTGAATTTTGGGGCACTCAAATTATGATGCAATCTTGGTGTAGAACCGTAGGAACATTTTTACACCATTCATCCTCTAAGAAATTATATTGGTATTTATTAACAAAAGGTCATAGAACGTATATGTATTTGCCATTATTCTTTTCTGACTATTTCCCATCACATGAAGGGACTAAAGATCCTCTTTATCAATCTATCGCCGAAAGATGTTCCGATCTATTTTATGGAGAAAAATATAAAATAGAAAAAGGGGTTATACAATTTAAAGAGAAAATTGGTGAATTAAATAAAGAGTTAGCAGAAGCATCTTTTAATAAAAGAAGTACGTTTGCAGCATTCTTTCTAGAAAAAAACCCAGGATTTTATAATGGTGATGAATTAGTATGCCTTACTGAAATAAGTGTAGACAATATGATTAGAAGCGGTAAAAAATATTTAATTGATGGTTTAGAAAATCCATTATTTTAATGTTAAGTAAATTACTAAATAAACTTTGGCATCTCTCTTTAAAGAGGGATTTTAAAGATTTCCATTCGCAATTTTCTACCTCAGCATCAATTCAACAACAGAAGTTATTATTCTATATTAATAAAAACAAAACAAGCAAATATGGAATAAAATTTAACTTCAGTGAAATTAAATCATATGTTGATTTCAAAGAGAAAGTCCCTATTATTAGTGAATATGAAAAAATAAGCTCGTATATAAATACAATAGCAAAAGGTGATAGGAATATATTATTTTCAGATGACATTTTATTCTTTGAAGAAACCTCAGGTAGTTCTTCCGCTTCCAAATTGATACCATATACTCAAGATCTAAAAAATGAATTTAATAAAGCTTTTGCTCCATGGATTCATACAATGAACAAAAATTATCCCGGGGTATTTTCTGGAAAAGCATATTGGAGTTTGTCCCCCGCATTAAAAGAAAATCGCTTTAGCGAAGCGGGGATAAGAATAGGTATAGAAGATGATACTGAATATTTAACCAAGACAATAAAGTTTTTATATGGATTTATTCGAGCTGTAAATATTAAACCAAATAAATTTACATCCAGCGACGAGTTTTTTATAGAAACTTGGAGACAATTAATAAACACCAAAAATCTAAGTTTGATTTCGATATGGTCACCTAGTTTCTTAATCCAATTATTTTCTGTTTTAAAAAATAATTATGCTGAACTAAAGACAAATCGTCTGCCTGAAAAATTTAACGAAGTTAATTTAAAAGTTCTATTTCCTAAATGTAAAGTAATAAGTTGTTGGACCGATTCAAGTGCAAGCATCTGGCTAAACGAATTGGAAAAAATTGCAGGAGGAATTCCTATTCATTCTAAAGGCTTACTTTTAACAGAGGGAGTTGTTACAACTCCTTTTAATAAGCACAATTACCTTTCGTATCACTCACACTTTTATGAATTTCTTGATCGTTCAGGTAATTGTTTCCGAAGCCATGAATTAAAAATTGGAGAAAAATATACAGTACTAATTACAACTGGTGGTGGATTATATAGATATAATACTCACGACATTGTAAAAGTTGTTGCAATAACTGATAGTCTTCCTGCTTTAGAATTTATGGGTAGAGGAAATATTACAAGCGATTTAGTTGGTGAAAAACTTGCCCTTGAACATATCAATCAGATTGTAAAAAAACTACATGAATCAAATTTAATTCATTATTTCTTTATTCAACCTCAGTTTAAAGAAAACCAAGCCTACTATAGTTGTTATATCAACTATACAGAACCAAGTAAGATCAATGAAATAGAATTAATTATTTCAAAAATGTTGAGAGAAAACCCCTATTATTTACAAGCAATAAAAATCGGTCAATTAAAAAAAGAAGTCTTTATATACAAAGACAAAAAATTTAAAGAAGATCTAATAAATAAGTACAGTGAATTTAAAAAAATCTCTCTTGGCAATTTAAAAATAGGAACAATGTTAGACAGAAAATTTAGCTTTTAAATTTTATTATGAGACGTTAAAATTCCTTTTATTAAAGCAGAACTAAATCCATTGTGTTCCATTTCATTTAAGCCGGCAATAGTACACCCTTTTGGTGTCGTTACTTTATCAATTTCATATTCTGGATGTTGATTTCTTTGGATCAATAATTCTGCCGCACCTTTAACTGTTTGTGTAGCAATATTGCTTGCCGTTTTTGCATCAAACCCTATTTCTATTCCCCCTTGTATCATTGCACGAATAAATCTAAGAACATAAGCAATACCACATGCACCCAATACTGTTGCCGAATCCATTAATTCTTCATTTATTACAATTGTTTCTCCTACCGAATTAAAACACTCAATTACCTTGTCGATCGTTTTTTGATTGTTAGTATTGGTACAAATACAGTTCATTGAAACACCAACCTCTGCAGCTGTATTTGGCATTGCTCTAAATACTTGAACATTTGCTTCTATTGCTTTTTCGATTTGTTCAATAGAAATCGCAGTAGCTAAAGAAATAACAATATGGTCTTCTTTAAATACAGATTTATTCTTTGTTAAGTTTTGAACAATCTTATACGGTTTAAGCCCAACAATTATAATTTCTGAATTTCTTATCGCCTCAGCATTATCACTTGTTATGTGTACGCCTTTTTTTCGAAAATGTTCTAAGTCTTTAGTATTTCTTCTTGTTGCAGTAAGGTTCTCTGGTTTTACTTTTTCATTACTAAGTAAGCCATTTAAAATGGCCGACCCTAGGTTTCCACAACCTATAATTGCGATTTTAGTAGTATGCATATGAATTGATTTGTGATTAATCCCGAATTATGAAATAGGGCTTTATTAAATGGAACGTAAATGCAAAAATCATGAGATTTGAAAGATTTTACATAGCATCGCTAACGCTAAAAACGTTACAAACAATGGTAAATCTGAAAACTCCAATGAAACATTGATTTTGCAGTAGTTTGGTTACCTAATAGATTGTCTATTGCATAATTTGGGTTAAACAAAGGTAGAAATAACAATCAGATTCCCTATCTATATTTTACTCGAATTGTGTAAAAGCCTGATCTAAAACTAATGAAACAACTTTTAAAAGATCGTTTGACATTCATAAAGGTGATTTGAAACACTGTAATTATTCTAATTGAATAGTCAACTTTTATTATTATTTGATTTTAATTCTTAATCTGGATTAGTATTCCCGACTGTGTACTGATATATTCAAAATACATAGAATCCTTTTTTGATGGAAGTCTCATATCTACTAGTGTGTTCCAAGAAGAAGAGTCATTAAAAAGAATTTCATAATGGGGTTTATTTACTTTTTCTCCACTAGGAGCAAGATACAATTGTAGATGGTTTAATTCTATAATTTCATCCATACTAAATTCATTCTTTTCCAATTCAAATAGTCTACTTATTTCTATTTTATCTTCATACACTTTAAAAAATGCTCGATGTCCCAATTGACTGATTGATATGCCCACAATAGTTAATAAAAACAATAAGATTTTAAGAAAGATTTTTGCATTGAAAGGATATCGTTTATTATAAGTTAGCCAAAATGAACCAGCTCTATTTTTTAAGATAATTTCCATCCCTCCAAAACAAACAACCAAAGCAACTGCAAAACCAAAAATAATAGACGTTCCTATCCAAAAATTATTATCTGGATATAAATTAAAAACAAAATCATGTGCTTTATTTTCTAATTCTTTATTTACTGTATATTCAATAAACGCAAATAAACATCCCAAGAAAAACCAGGAAATATAAATCAATAAATATGTTCTTAGAAATAAAGGTTTTGGTAGTTCATCAACAGCAACTTCATCCTTAGACTTAAAAACATTGACGCCTAAAAAAAGAACAAAAAGCAAAAGGATTGAAGTATACATACTAACGTTATATCAAAAGAATTTCTTAGATAAATATAACCTAATTTATGTATCACTGATAAAGTCTTTGATCTATACTCTTCAAAAACTTATAAGAATCGGCAGTTCAGCACAACATATTATAAAAATTCATTATATTTACATCGGTAATTATCAGGGTTTACATTGAAAGAAATAACAAATAACTCCAGAGCTCATTTATTGCTTATTGGGATACTAGCTTTTTTGCTGTATTGTCCCTCTATTGGCTTTAATTATGCGCAAGATGATGCGATCGTTTTTACTGACAACCAGTTTGTTACACAAGGAGTCAAAGGAATTCCTAGTTTATTTACTAAAGATACATTTTACGGCTTTTTCAAAGTTGAAGGAAAAGAAACGCTTGTACAAGGTGGTCGGTATAGGCCTGCTTCTCTCGTAACTTTTGCAATAGAACAATCATTATGGGGCCAAAAAGCCTATATGAGTCACCTTATCAATACGCTTCTTTATGCAATACTCTGTTTACTTCTCTATGTTTTTACTAAAGAAATTTTAAGCAGAACTCGGTTTAAAGAACACCATAAAGTCCTTGCTCTTGTCATAAGCCTTTTATTTACTTGTCATCCCATTCATTCTGAAGTTGTTGCTAATGTGAAAGGAAGAGATGAAATTATGGTTGGCCTTTTCGGCATCCTTTCAATGGTTATTCTATTTACCCAAAAGCTAAATATCAAAAACTATATACTCGCTTTTTTATCCATTCTCATTTGCTATTTTTCTAAAGAACACGCATTAGTCTTTGTTTTGATTATTCCATTGACAGTATTCTTTTTTTATAAAAATGACGAACAGAGAGCAAAGCTATTTTTAGGAGCTGGTTTATTAAGTATAACATCAGTTCTATTTCTTATTGCTCGACAAGGTGTTTTAAGTGGAGCAATTGCCGAACAAAGTATGGAATTAATGAATAATCCATTTTTGAAATATGTTGATGGAACTTTAATGTCTTTTAATTCGTCAGAAAAGTGGGCATCAATTATTTTCAATTTGGGAAAGTACATTCAATTATTAGTATTTCCACATCCATTAACTTCGGATTATTATCCCTATCATTTTAGTATTAAGTCTTTCAATGATTTTGGCGTTATTCTTTCGATGATTCTGTATGCGGGCGGAGGTGTTTTAGCTATTTTAGGTTTGCTAAAACGAAGCGCGTGGGCATATGGATTAATCTTCTACTTTGGGTTCTTGTTTTTAATGTCAAATATTCCATTCAATATAGGAACAAATATAAGTGAGCGCTTTCTATTTCTACCTTCTTTTGGATTCTTTTTTGCATTAGTCCTTCTTATCAAAAGCCTTTTGGGCAAGCGTAGCGCAAGCCCCATTATAATAGGACTTATAGGAATAACTTGTCTATTATTTTCTATAAAAACAATCAGCCGATCATTTGTATGGAAAGATAATTTCACCTTGTTAACAACAGATGTAAAAACATCAAACAATAGCGCGAAAGCCTTGCATGGAGCAGCAGGTGCTTTATCAACGAAAGGAGCCAAAATTAAAAATAAAGAAGAACAAAAAACAATGCTTGAATTGTCGAATAGTTACTTGGAAAAGGCATTAAACCTTCATCCCAGGTATTCTAATGCGTACTTGATAATGGGTAATAATTATCAGTATATGAATCTGTATGACAGATCCATTAAGAGTTATAACAATTTACTAAAAATAAACCCTGTACATGCCCAATGTTTGATAAATATGCATATCGCTTATCGAGATGGTGGCCGATATTTTGGTGAAAAGAAAAATGATTTAAACGCGGCCCTATCATATTTACAACAAGCTTATAATTTAAATCCTAAGGATTACGAAACGGTCAGACTTTTAGCTGTAAGTAACGGCATGGGAGGAAAAAAGAATGAAGCAATAAAATATTTTGAAGAAGCAGTTAAACTTCGCCCAAATGAAGCTTTTGCATACTACAATTTAGGGAATGCTTATTATATAAATGGAGACGAAGAAAGTGGTCAATTCAATCACAATAAAGCGATTCAGCTTGACCCTTCCTTGCAAGAAAAAATAAATAAATGAGAAACTATATTTTATCAGTTATAGTGCTTTTTTTATGGGCTCAAGGCCCAAAAGCTCAAGTTGATCCCATCGCAATGATCGACCCCAAAGAGGCATGGGTTAGTGAAAAGCTAGGAGGGATGACTCTAGAAGAAAAAATAGGTCAGCTGATTATGGTTCGGGCTCATTCGAACAAAGGGCAAGATCATATTGACCATGTTAAAAAATTAGTTAAAGATTATAAAGTTGGATCTTTATGCTTTTTTCAAGGAACTCCAGTAAAACAAGCAGAATTAACTAATATTTATCAAGGTTTAGCTGACATTCCTTTGATTGTAGCAATAGATGGCGAATGGGGTCTAGGAATGCGATTCAAAAAAGACATTGTTAGTTATCCAAGACAATTAACTTTAGGTGCAATCAGCGATGATAAATTGATTTATGAAATGGGTCGTCAGGTAGCTTATGACTTGAAAAGAATAGGAATTCACTTAAACTTTGCGCCAGTAGTAGATGTGAATAATAATCCTGCAAACCCTGTAATTAACAATCGTTCATTTGGAGAAGACAAAGACAATGTTGCCTCTAAATCATTTCAATACGCACGTGGAATGGAAGATGCTGGCGTATTAGCTTGCGCAAAACATTTTCCCGGACATGGAGATACAGATGTAGACAGTCATTATGGTCTTCCTGTACTTAATTTCGGCAGAAAAAGACTTGACAGCTTAGAGTTATATCCTTTTAAATATTTATCAGATAAAGGGATTAGTAGTATGATGATTGCACATTTAAATGTTCCTGTTTTTGACAATAGAAAAAACCGTCCAACAACACTTTCTGAATACACAATAAAAAATGTATTAAGAGACAGCATTGGTTTTAATGGCATAATAATTACCGATGCGATGGAGATGGAAGGGGTCACAAGACATTTTCCTCCTGGAGTTGCAGAGGCAGAAGCGATCCTTGCAGGAAATGACATTATTTGTTTGCCAAGAGATACAAAAGTAGCGATTGACGCCATCAAAAAATATGTTGATGATGGAATAATTCAAGAAGGTCAAATCGATGAAAGTGTATCGAGAATTTTAAGAAAAAAATATGAGCTCGGGCTGAATTATAGACCTAGAATCATGTTGAATGAAATTACTAAAGACCTTGTCACGCCAAAAGGGTTAAGTCTCAAAAGTAGACTTCTTGCCGAAGCAATCACTTTGGTTGCTGATTCTGACAACTTAATACCTTTCGTAAATATTGATTCTTTTTCTTACGCTAGCCTTTCGATAAATACGATCTCAAAAACTGATTTTCAAACTCGACTTGATGGCTATGCAAAATTCGACCACTTTCAAACAAATAAAGATTTCACGACTCTTGGAGTTAATGGAACAATTGAAAAATTAAAAAAATATGATCGAGTAATTGTCTCTATTCATGACATGAATAAATTACAGAAAAATCAATTCGGTGTTTCTAGCAAAACAAGAACATTTATAAATCAATTATCTGCTGAAACAAATGTGATTTTGGTGGTATTCGGTTCTCCATATGCGTTGACATATTTCCAAGAACATGATGAAATAGTTGTCGCTTACACTGATGACTCCATCATGCAAGATCGAACTGCTCAAGCCATTTTTGGGGCAGCAGATATACGTGGTAGACTACCTGTAAGTTCTGGAAAATTTAAATACGGAACAGGAATTCAACGTACAGGGATTGGTCGACTAGGGTATGTACAACCGATTGAAGTAGGTATGAGTATGGACTCCCTAAGGAAAATAGATGAAATTGTAGAGGAGATGATCAAAAAGAAAGCAGCCCCAGGTTGTCAAGTTCTTATTGCTAAAGACGGAAAAATCGTGTGGCATAAAGCCTATGGAAATCATACATACGATGGAAAAAAGGAAGTAAAAATTAATGATATTTATGACCTTGCCTCAATTACCAAAATTGCCGCTTCTACAGTTTCTATCATGCGACTGAAAGATCAAGGAAAACTTGATATTGATGGAACACTTCTAGGCATAATGCCTCAAGTTGATACAACAAATAAAAAAACACAGACAATTCGAGAAATGATGACACATCATGCTGGCCTAGCTTCTTGGATTCCGTTTTATAAAAATACGATTGACCCTCTTTCTAAAAAAAGAAAAGTACTAGACAAATATTACAGGAAAGTAAGAACCGATTCATTTAATGTTGAGGTGGCCAATAACCTATATTTAAGGTCAGACTATCCAGACTCTGTATGGAGTCGGATTCTAGTTTCTGATCTACGTGAAAATAAAAAATACAAATACAGCGATATTGGTTTTTATTTTATGATGAAAGTAGTAGAGGCACAGAGTGGGATGACACTAGATGCTTATGCAAATCATAACTTTTATCAACCTCTTGGCATGCGATATACCAGTTACAATCCAAAAGAAAAATTTGCCTTGAGTAATATTGTTCCCTCTGAAAAAGATTCCTATTTCAGGAATCAAGTAATCCATGGACACGTTCATGATATGGGAGCTGCAATGTTGGGTGGTGTGAGTGGTCATGCTGGATTATTTAGTAACTCTCATGACCTTGCTATATTAATGCAAATGCTATTAAATGGAGGATATTATGGAGGTAAAGAATATATGTCTCCTCAGACTGTTCTTGAATTTACAAGTAGATATCAATATTCTACTCGCCGCGGTGTAGGTTTCGATATGAAAGAACTTGATTTGTCAAAATATGAGAATATGAGTGAATTTGCTTCTGTTTCAACATTTGGTCATTTAGGTTTTACAGGAACTTGTACTTTTGTAGACCCAGAACATAATATCGTTTATGTTATGTTAAGTAACAGAACGTATCCTACTATGGAAAACAATAAATTTGGAAAAAAGAATTACCGTCCTAGGATACAGTCTGTAATTTATAATTCGTTAGAAGATTATGTTGCTCCTATTAAAGTAACTGATTAAAAATAAAAAAATGAAGATATCTTATAATTCACCAGTAATACTAACATTTGCATTAATATGTACTGCTGTGTTTTTTATCGATAGCATAATGGCGGGAGGGCTTATGTCTTACTTTGCTGTAGGAACCCAGTTCAGTGCACATCCTGTTGTTTTATTTTCAATGTTTTCACATGTAATTGGTCATGGCAGTATAGATCATTTACTGGGAAATATGACTTTCATTTTGCTTCTAGGCCCTATTGTAGAAGAGAAATACGGTAGTAACAAAATAATATTCATGATTGTAATTACTGCATTAATTACTGCAATTATAAACATGGCCTTTTTTAGTACTGGTTTACTCGGCGCAAGTGGTATTGTTTTTATGTTAATTCTACTTGTGAGTTTTACAAATATGAAAGATGGCAAGATTCCACTTACTTTTATATTAGTAGCCTTATTGTTTGTTGGGAAAGAGGTGATTCATACATTTCAAGAAGATTCAGTGAGTCAAGCTGCTCATATAATTGGTGGAATCTGTGGTTCAATTTTTGGTTTCATTTTAGGAAGAAAAAACGCCTAAACAAATCTATCTTTACCCCATGGACTACTCAGTAATTATCCCAATTTATAACGAGGAAGAAAACATTCAACTTTTATATGATAGACTTGAAGAAGTAATGTCTTCATTGGGTGGAACAAGAGAATATATCTTTATTAATGATGGTAGTGTCGATAAGTCTATTTCATTAATTAAGGGGCTTTCCGCCCAAAATGAATCAGTCAAATACATAGATTTTAGTCGCAATTTTGGACATCAAATTGCTGTTTCAGCTGGACTAGATAGATGTATAGGAAATCGAGTTGTAATTATAGACGCTGATCTTCAAGACCCTCCGGAATTAATTCTTGAGATGGCAAGTAAAATGGATGATGGTTTCGAAGTTGTATACGCCCAAAGGCGTTCAAGAAAAGGAGAATCCATTTTTAAAAAAATCACCGCTTCTGCTTTTTATAAAATTCTTCGCTCAATAACTAGTATTGATATACCATTGAATACAGGTGATTTTAGAATGATGGATCACAAAATTGTAGAGGTATTAAGAGAAATGCCAGAAAAGAATAAATTTCTTAGAGGACAGATTAGTTGGATTGGCTTCCGTCAAACGTTTGTAGAATTTGATCGAGCAGAAAGAAATGCAGGAGAAACAGGTTATCCCTTAAAAAAAATGTTGCGTTTTGCTGTTGATGGAATAACTGCATTTAGTGATGCACCATTAAAGTTTGTTTTTAGTATGGGCATCTTTGTTTTCATACTAACATTTGTATTGATAATTTATACAATGATTTCATGGTTGTTTTTTGAAAGTACCGTTCAAGGTTGGTCAAGTTTAATGATTTCTATCTTATTTATTGGAGGTGTTCAAATGATAGGAATAGGAATAATAGGAGAATATATTAGTCGAATAGGAAATAATGTAAAAGAAAGACCTCTTTATATTGTGCGGGAATCGAATATAGAGAACCCCCCCTTCGACAAATAACATATCCCTTTTTTCTTAGTCAGTCTTTTAATTAAAACATAAATCTTTCTGCTGTCCTATTCCTTTGCTCAGGGGGCACATTCGACAAATAATATATCCCTTATTTCTTAGTCAGTCTTTTAATTAAAACACCAATCTTTCTGCTGTGATTTGGAACCGTTTACTTTTGTGTAAACTTATTTCAGGACTAGTTAATTTCCTCCCTTATCTCCCTTCAAAAGGTGAAATATTTTAAAATTATAAACTTACTTGTGTAAATCTCATTGTTAAAACTATATTGCAGTATTAGAAAACGAAACTCTTTATGCCAAAACTCTACTCCACAAGAACTAATCTATCCCTTGCAATCAGAATTATTTTCTGCATTCTATTTATTCTTTTTGCCTACACACAATTTAATGATCCTGATCCTGTATTATGGATTTCAATTTATGGAACAATAGCTGGGCTTTTATTAATGTCTCTTTTTACAAAAATCAATAAATATATACTTATAATTATCGCATGCTTGCTTATTATTTATGGATCAATATTAATTCCGGAAATAATAAATTGGATAAAAAAAGGAATGCCGAGTATTGTCCAATCGATGGAAGCAGGAAAAGCTCATATTGAATATACCCGAGAGTTTTTCGGGATTATTATTTGTTTAGTAACCTTATATTTAATACATAGAGGAGACAAGAAATAAATGTCACTTAATCCAAATCAAGAGTAAGTTGAATGCCATCAAGTTCTGTGTCTAAATTAGTCATACCTACACCTAGCAATCGAACATGTCTTTCGTTTTTTAGCTCTTTGTATAACTTTTTAATAGAAGTAAAAATGTGTTTTTTATCCGCCGTATAAAAGTCAATTGTTTTATTTCGAGTAATTGTTTCAAAATTTTTATATCGGACTTTTAAAACAAAAGTTTTCCCTTTAATTTTATTTTTAATTAATTTTTTAGAAAGACTTTCACTTTGATTTTTTAGCACATCAAGTATTTCTTTTTCAAGAACTTTGTCTTCGGCAAAAGTTGTTTCCTCGCTAATTGACTTTCTTACTCTGTCAGGATTTACTTCCCGATTATCAATTCCTCGAACAATGTCAAAATAAAACTGACCATTTTTTCCGAAATGTTGACCAAGCTCAATTTTATTCATTCGTTTTAAATCGACTCCTTTTTTAATTTTCAGTCTATGCATTTTCCTTGCCGTAGCTTGTCCTATCCCAAAGAATTTTTCGATAGGCAAGTCCAGCATAAACGATTGCGCCTTTTCAGGTAAAATAGCTGTTAGTCCATCTGGTTTATTATAATCACTAGCCACTTTTGCTAGGAATTTATTATAAGAAACTCCAGCAGAAGCCGTAATATTTATTTCATTAAGAATGTCTTCTTTAATTCTCCTAGCGATCAGAATCGCAGACTTCATATCGAGTTTATTCTCCGTTACATCGAGATAAGCTTCATCGAGAGAAAGGGGTTCTACAAGGTCAGTGTACTTGTAAAATATCTCATGAATTTGTTTGGACACTTCTTTATAAACAGAAAAGCGAGGAGGAACAATAATTAAACGAGGACATTTATTCTTAGCAACACGTGTTGCCAAAGCTGATTTTATTCCATACTTTCTTGCTTCATAACTAGCCGTTGCAATAACACCACGTCTTTTATCAGAGCCCCCTACAGCAATTGGCTTACCTTTTAAATCAGGATTATCGCGCTGTTCGATTGCAGCATAAAAACAATCCATGTCAACGTGTATGATCTTACGCATAGATATTTAATTCGTTTTAATACCTTTAATTACTTGTGACTGTAATTTATTATTATTCTCAAAATTAATTCTAATAAAATATGTGCCTGCTATTAAATTGTCTGTAGGAATTGTAATCGAATTTCCTTCAATTGAAAAGTCATTGACAGAAATTAATTCACCCAATAGTGAATAAATCTTTACATCATGAATTTTATTTTGGGCGGAAGCCCCTTCTAAAAGAATTGCAGAAGAAAAAGGATTCTGAATTAATCTAAACTCCTCAACGATTTCTTCCACATCTACATCAACTAATTGACACGCTGCCGAAACTGCTGGACAATACATTCTACCTGCTAACGTACAATCCAATACAAAAGGATTCGCTTTATCATCCTGCCATTTTCCTATCATTTTCGACCGTTCCCATTCCAATTGATCAACCGGGTCTAAATCATGCCATTCGCATAAAACATCTTTTTGCAAACCAAAAAATTCAGGATCTGCATTATCTGCTTGTGTTTGATACATTGTATAAAAATAAAAAATTGCCCGTGCAATATTCCCTTTTGCCTCTTCTCTCGGCTCCCATCTAGTAGAACTCTTTTCGCTATAATTATCTCGTACATCCAAAGACGGTCCAGCTGATGATTCAATTGTTTTATAATACCACGTCTGGGTAATATTATCATTTATCTCTGCAAAAGGCATCGAACCTCTGGCGCTATTTGCCGAAACTCTTGAAGGAAAAAGATGATGCATATCACTTCTTGGATTCCCATCTCCTGCTCCTTTAGATTGAGGGTAAGAATGTTCCGCATTTATACCATTGGGAACTCCATCCATAAAAACAGCAACTGACGGATCTTCTCCAGGAGTTACGTAAACCTTGTGATCGGTATAAATTCCCGCTATCGTATCATTAACATTGTAAATAATCGCGTACATAGTATCTCTTGCATCGCTGTAACTTAGAACATTTACTGGTCGGAAATTGTCAACAACCAAAATCTTTAACTCATCTCCTATTTTATCTGGAAAAACAGCTTCATGATCATATTGCGCTGTTAATGCGCTAACTATACTTATACACACAAAAATTAATATTCCTTTCATCATTTACAAAGATATAGATATTTATGCGGTTCCATCCGATTTCGTTTTAATTCCTATGTTAATTAATGACAACCAATAGGAGAACCTGGCGGAATTGTAATTTTATCAAAAATATATTCCCCTTTATACGTTCCTTTTGTAAACTGATCTATCTTGTTTTTCATATAAACAGGAGTCATTGAAGAGTTATTAATCTTAATAATCGCCTTATAAATCTCATTTTTTGCAGTAGGATATAATGCCGAAGAATGGTATGCAGAAATCAAATAATCAAGCTGTATTTCTTTTAATAAATCCCCCTGATGTCTATTTGATTCTATTGTTTTAATAATTTTCGATAAATAATTTTCAAGGTGGGTTTCCCCAAAAGAGTAACTCGGTTCCGCTAATCTATTCAGCCTTTGAGGGTTGAGCAAAAGTCTTAAGGTGTGTTTTGCAGAAGCCGAAATTAATGCATTCGGATCATAAACTGGCCCCATATTACCTTTGGCAGATTCTCTTGATTTCCTATATCCTTGTGCATTAGGAAGTATAAATTCTACAATTTTTTCTTGACTCAAAAAGTCATTACTCAATGTAATTAAAATGGCATCAAGTGCTGCACTTTGTTCTTTTTCCGATACTTTTTCAAGCTTTTTTATTTCATCACCATCCTTTACATCATAAGAATAATGAACCCCTCCCAATAATTTTGCCGCACCTTCTAGTTGATATCGATGCATCATATAGAGTGGAACAATGTATTTTTCTAATTCACTATAAGGAGTCCCTTCGCTTATCGTCGCTTCCCCAAAATTTTTAAATCCATAAGCACGTATCTTATATAAATCGTTTAATTCTTTTACAATATCCGATCCATTGTCCCATAAATGGGCGTCAGCATGAGCTCCTCCACTTGGACGAGCATCAGAATCTGTAATATAAGAAAGTCCTTTTGTGTGGTTTTCTTCTATAATTTTTTGTAATTCCTCTGCTTCATTTTCATCAAAAACAGAATAGCCATATTTAATCGCTTGTTTGTCCCACTCTCCTATTTTATCATCATAAGCATCTGTAAAATTTATATCTTCTCCAGTCCATTTCAACTTTGGGTGTGGATAATCCATAACCGAAGATCTATCATTTGTACTGGCCGCAAAATTATGCGCCAAACCAATAGTATGTCCTACCTCATGCGCCGAAAGTTGGCGTAATCTTGCTAAAGCAATTTGAGTCATTGGATTCATCACATCAAAGTTTTCTGCACCATTGAATGGAGACATCAAGGCTTGCATTATCAAGTAATCTTGTCGAACTCTTAAAGAACCAAGAGATACATGACCTTTTAAAATTTCACCTGTTCTGGGATCTACTACGCTTGCACCGTATGACCACCCCCTTGTACTTCTATGCACCCACTGAATCATATTATATCTCACGTCAAGCGGATCAGCACCCTCAGGAAGTTCTTTTACTTGAAAAGCATCTTTAAATCCAGCAGCTTCAAATGCTTGATTCCACCATGAAGCCCCTTCCATCAATGCTGATTTTATCGGTTCTGGGCAACCTCTATCTATATAATATACTATAGGTTCTATCACATTGCCTTCAGTCGATAACTCTAGTCGATGTCTTGTAATAAATCGTTGATTCATATCTTCTTCTATAGGTACGGCATAGTCCTTAAAAGATCGTGCAAAATACCCAGATTCTGGATGAAATTTACGAGGCGAATAATTAGAATCTGGCAACCTCACGAAACTATGATGCATCCGCAAGGTGATTGATTCCGGAGTGGGAACAACTGTTCTTATATTTTTTCCAGTCGGGTTTCCCCCAAAAGTTATCATTGAACGAAATTCAGTATTATCAGAAAATGATTTACAGAATTCTGCCAAAATCGCCGATCTTCCCTTATCCAGTTTATAACTTCCTTCTTTAGATTTTTTAAGCTGTTGTGCTACTTTGTGGCTGTCTGACAAAAGCATAGACTTCAAATTAATCGTATGGACCTTTCCCTCAGATTTTACAATAGGAAATGAGTATAATACAGAACTTGCAAAAGCCTCCTCAATCGATGCTTTTTCATTCTCATTATCACTGTCCGCCCTATAATCCAAATTCTTTTCTATTAAGTAAAGCATGTTCCCATACCTTTTGAATTCAACAACTCTGTTATCACCAATCTGACCTCTATCTAGGCCTATATCATTTGACCCTAATCCAGATGACAAATAATTAACATAAAGGAATTCTCCTTTTTCTTCATCAACTTCTAAGTGAATAGAGCCATCCTTTTGATCGTATGAGAAATTGAAAAAGCCTTCATTAATTTGAGCTTTCGCCCAAAAGCAAAGGAAGAAACTCATTGCTAAAAATATATATCGTGTCATTGCTATAAATTAAGATTGGTAAAATAAGAAAAAATATTTACCTGTGTTTAAGATTAAATTGTTGAAAAACAAGTCTTGAAAACACAAGTCATTTAATGAGATTATAAATAAATAGGATTTTAACACCTAAACATTCCTTTATAAAAATCCATTTATATAAAAAAAGAGATTGAAATTAAAAGCTACTTATAAAACACTTAGACTTATTCTAGGTGATCAACTAAATAAAGAACATTCTTGGTTCAATTCAAAGGACGAAAACACTCTGTATCTATTTATGGAGATGAAACAAGAAATGGAATATACCTCGCATCATATCCAGAAAATAGTTGCTTTTTTCCTTGCAATGAGAAACATGTCTGATGTGCTAAAAGATGAAGGACATCATGTTCTTTATTATACCTTAGATGACTCTAGAAACAATGGTTCATTGGTTGAGAATATAAAAGACATAATAAAAACGTATTCTATAAAGTCATTTGAATATCAATTACCTGATGAATATCGTCTTGATCAGCAATTAATAGCGCTATGTAAAGAAATAAATATCAATACTGAAGTTTTTGATACGGAACATTTTCTTACCAAAAGAGAATACTTAGCTACTTTTTTTGAGGGTAATAAGACAATAATAATGGAATCATTTTATAGAAGTATTCGGAAAAAATATACTCTTTTAATGGATGAAATGGATCCGAATAAGCCATTAACTGGAAAATGGAATTACGATAAAGAAAATAGAAAAGCATTAAATAAGAAACACGAAATAATAAAACCAAAGTTATTCTCAAAAAATGTAAGTGAAATCATTTCTCTGCTTAAAAAAGAAGGGGTAAAAACAATAGGACGTATAAATCAAGAAGAGTTTATATGGCCAACAACTTATGAAGAAACAGAAGAAATACTAACCTTTTTTCTAGATGACTGTTTAGAAAATTTTGGTAAATATCAAGATGCAATGGTTGAAAGAGAGTGGTCTTTATATCACTCTCGAATATCCTTTACATTAAACTCCAAAATGATTTCTCCATTAACTGTTGTTGAAAGAGCTATTGAAAAATGGAGATTAAACCAAGAAGAAATTAGCATTGCTCAAATAGAAGGATTTGTTAGGCAAATAATTGGTTGGAGAGAATTTATGCGAGGTATATATTGGGCAAAAATGCCTGAATTTAAAGAAATGAATTTCTTTAATCATAAAAGAAAATTACCCGATTATTTTTGGACTGGAGAAACAAAAATGAATTGTATGAGTCATTCCATAAATCAAAGTTTGAATTATTCTTATGCTCATCACATTCAACGCTTAATGGTAACAGGAAACTTTGCTCTTCTTACAGAAATTAATCCCGACGAATTAGATGAATGGTATTTAGGGATATATATCGATGCAATAGAGTGGGTAGAAATTACTAATACTAGAGGAATGAGTCAATTTGCTGACGGTGGGATTGTAGGGACCAAACCCTACGTTTCATCAGCGAATTATATTAATAAAATGAGTGACTACTGTAAAGGCTGTCATTACAATTATAAAGATAAAACTGGAGAAAATGCCTGTCCATTTAATTCTTTATACTGGAGATTTTATGCAATAAATGAAGATAAGCTTGGTAAGAATAATAGAATTGGAATGATGTATAACGTATGGAGAAAAAAGAGTGACGAAGAGAAAAATGCACTTATTGATAAAGCCGAAGAATATTTACAAAACATTGAAGATTTATAATCAATTACCTCATAACAGTAACATCACCTATTACTTCTATTTCTTCTCCATCAACTAATAACACTTTAAAATAGTAAGCATACACTCCTGCTACAACATTTAAATCATTTAATTTACCATCCCATCCCAAGTTCGGTTGATTGGGAAGAAAATTGTTGTTTTCTTCGACCTTATTTCCCCACCTATCATAAATTAACATGGTAACAATCTCTTGAATTTTATCATTAGCAAATAATGTGAAAAAGTCATTATTCCCGTCATCATTCGGAGTAAAAACATTAGGAACCATAACTTGAGGGAAATATTCACTTCTTATTTGAAAAACCAAAGTATCCATACATCCATAAATATTATTTACGATTACAATTAAACTGTCAATTGTTGAATTATTTAAAATAGTACTTTCGCAATCTGAACATGACACAGCATTTTCTGGTATCCAACTTAGTGAATAATCAACATTAGAATTAACATCAACTATTATATCCTTTTCATTTTCAGTAGGGAAAAAAACGATATCCGTTTCTGTAATTGGCAAAATATTTGGGTATTCGATATTTTCATTAACAAAGAAAGAATCAATTGATGTGCACCCATATTCATTAGTTACAAAACAATAATAATATCCTTCTTGATTTACACTTATATTTTGCTGATCAGAAATAAAATCTCCATTTAATCTCCATTCAATTAAATCATCAATCCCTTCTCCATCAAGTACAATTGTTGTTTCGCTTATTTCACAATTTAAACTACCTCCAGTTATGTCAATTTCTGGTAGATCAAGAAATTCTTCTACATTAATTGTAGCAGAGTTTGTACAGCCATAGGAATCTTCAACGACTACTAAATATTGTCCGCCATTCATTGCTGTAATTGTAGAATTAAATGCTAAAAAATCATCTGGTCCCGACCAAGAAAAAGATTCAGCTTCTAAAGAAGTTGCATCAATTTCTGCTGTTGTATTAATACATGTTATAGGATCTGGAATCGCTATGTCTAAAGAAGGGGGAGAAGTAAATGCTAGTATTTCAAAAATAATACTATCCGAGCATCCATTTTCTCCTATTACTATTGCCATATACTCACCCGGTAAGTCTGTCGAATAAGAAGTAATGTCATTAATCGTATTATCTTCCGGATTTATTAAATTAATAACTGAAGAGTTTTCACCTATTAAAGATATATCTGCAAGATTTTTATTACATGTGATTGTATCATATATAATATCTAAATTTGGACTTTCGAAATCTTCACTTATTATAATAAATGTATCAATAATACATCCTCCACCTAAATCAACAAATATATTATAAACCCCATCTTCTTCTATTGTAGGATTAATCTCTGTTGATTGAAACTGAGATGGTCCAGACCAATTTAAAGTTTCATAATTATTATTAATTGTAAAGTCCAATTCAAGACTCGTTTGGTTACAATCTAAATTTCCATTCATAATAGAATAATCTGGAAAGATAGAATTAGAAATTACTTCAATTGTATCATAAGTATGACAACCTGTTATTATATTTTCAACATCAACAAAATAAACACCCGGTTGATTAACTACTAAATCTGAAGAATTAAAAACATTATTTTCTTCATCTGTCCATATTGTAGAATAAAAATCTTCATTTTCAAACTGAAGGATTGTACTTGGAAATTCACAATCAATTGTATCAGAAGAAACATTAACAATTGGCGCAGAAAGGTCTTCAATAATTAAAATAGAATCCGTGGTAGAACATCCTGTTGCTGTCGTAACCGTATGATAATAAATGGATGGTGAATCAATAGAAACCAAAGAATCTTGAGAAATAATAGATCCGTCTACTGCCCACTCATAAATAAGTCCTGATTGATTCGTTATAGAAGTTAATGGAAAGGAAGTGGTATTACAATTAAGTGTATCAGAAATAAAGACAATTTCAGGAGAATCTCCTAAAGAAGTAATAAGAATAGTATCAGGATTGAAACACTCGTTAATTGGATTTATTGCATTAATAATATATTCTCCCTCTGCATTAAAAGTAATAGAGTCAGGATTAAAATCTATATTTTCAGGATCTGAAATACCATAGAAATTATCAAAAGATAAATCTGTGTAAATAGTAACTGAATTTTCATCACATAAAATAATTCCATTTGGAATATCTATTTCTGGTGCAATCGTATCTTGATTGATTTCAATTTGTGTTTGAGAAGAACAGCCATTCGCATTTTGTACTTGTAAAACATATGTTCCTCCTTGGTCAATAATTATCTCTTCGGTATTAGAAACTAAAAAGCTGTCAAGAAACCAATTAAATTCTACTACATCATTGGAGGTAGTTACTTCTGGAATAAATTCCGTTAATTCACAATTCAACTCTTGTCCTTCAATACTGACCATTGGTTGCTCATCAGAAGCAACAACATTTACTGTATCTGAAGCAGAGCAACCAGAAATTGTATCTTGAAGAAAAAAGATATATTGTCCTGGATTTACAACTTGAGTTGAATTATTCGTGCTTACAATAGTATTATCATAGAACCAAGTAACTTCAGAATTTATGGTTGAAGTATTATTAGTTAAAATAAATGTAGAGTCACTTGTCTCACAATCAAGAAATATATCATCTAAACTTTCAATTACAGGTTCATCTTCTGCACTAATTGAGATTGTTTCGAAGCTTTGACATGTAACACCATCAATTTCAACAGAAACAAAAACAGTATAATCACCTGGAGTATTTACAAAAATACTTTCTGTTGTTTCACCATTTTGACTCCATAAATAACTTATCTGATCTTCTGGTACATTAGATTCAATACTTGGACCAATTTCTATTTCTGAAAAATTACAAGATAAAAAGGGCATCGAATCAAATGCTACTTCTAATTCTATTACTTCCAAATCTAGAATTATACTGCTATCACAGCCAATGTCTGTTTGTGTTTCTATTAAATATAAAAAGGGTTCTGAAAATATTTGATTATTAACGACAACACTTTCTCCATAACAGATAATGGTATCAATAAAATTAGGTGGAGATGCGGCTTCAATATTTAATAAGATATTGTTCTGGTGTAAACACCCATTTGGACCATTAACCAATTCCGTGTAATAACCACTTTCTGTAAATCCATTGTAAGAACCTCCTGCACATAAATCAATTTCTAAATAATCAATTGTGCTTGGCAAGTATTCTTCAACTTCTGGACATATAACATGTAGATTAGTCGAACCACCTGTTGCTGATGTATATCCCCAGTAAGCTAAGTTTTCTCCTCCAAAACAATTTGTTATAAAGTCAAAACTCCCAGATAATACAATCATTCCATCGAAAAACAAGGTGTATTGATTGCCTATAGGATTCCATTCAAATGTAAGAGTATGATCTAGACCATCTTCAATATTTCCTAAGACCACTGGTCCTTCTATCGAATTAGCATGATTCATATCTCCATTTATATTTAGAGAAGTATGATCATCAACAGGATCATTTAAAAACCCATTTTGCCAAGTATCAAATTCAAAAATAGCTGAGTTCGGCATTCCTCCTGCACCAATTCCAGATCCTGTTCCTCCACAAAAATTAGGTCCTGCAGATTGATATACTAAACAAATTCCATCAGCACCATTCCCATTTAATACACCAAAGTTTGCTGTCATTGTATGAGTAAACGAGAAATTAAAATCAATTGGAATTTGATACCAAGCACAGCCTTGTTGACCTCCTTGTTGGGGTGTAAGCGTTATACAATCTCCGTTTATAAAAGCATCTTCATATGTTTCAAAATTTGGAATCGTAGAAATCATATCCGAAAAGCCAATTAAAAAAGTACCATTCTGACTCCCATTTTCTGGCCATATTCGTAAATAATATGTCTCTCCAGGTTCTAGATTTTCAATTAATAATGCTGGCGACTCAGAACCATCACAATTATTATCCAATACATTATACAATAATTTGGGATCTGTACATGGTCCCTCATAAATAGCTATTGCCGGATTAATTAAACTTAGTTCTTCTATTGTTAAATAAAGCGGCCCTACTGGCATCTCAAATTCTATCCATGTATCCGGTCCTACATAACCTCCAAATGGTGGTGGAACAATTGTTGAATTCGTATTTAATGTATTATCAAATTCTGTCAATTCATCATTTAAATCAATCTCTGTCGCATTACAAATATCATCTCCTCCAAATACATTTGAAATCGAAACAATGACAAAAAAGGATATAAATAATACTATTTGTTTCATATGAATTAAGCTAAATCATTTTATTCATTTAATTCCGCATATACTGCATCCAATGATCTATCAATTCCTTTTCCTTCCCATTCTTCTGCTCCTGGAATAAGCTTTGTATCACTTTTTATTTCCTCTAAACTCTTTCCCGCCTTCTTGCTCTCCATTCCAAATTCTAACAATTTCTCTAAGTAATTCTGAAATGCTTTTACGTCTTCCGACGATCCTCTAACATTATGCCCATTCGCCGAATGACCAAATATATATTTCGTTTCTGAATCGAATTTAGTAAGTGTTTGATCCAAAACCTTAATCCAATTAGAAATATTAGCCCCTGATGATTTATCAATAAATGGAAATCTTCTATTAAATATTAAATCCCCCATATGGACTACATTTTCATTTGCAAAAAACGAAATGATGTCTCCATCTGTATGAGCAGGTCCAAAATAACTAAACTCCATTTTCAAATCCCCTTTAGAATAGGTTTGATCTGTAGAGAAAGTATTTGTGGGATATAATACATCTTTTTGATCTCTTTCTTCCGCTACTCTCTTTTGATTTTTTAAGCTATTTTCATGTGCAATATGCATACCTAGGATGTCTTTATAGGCAATATTCCCTGAGGTATGATCTCCATGATGATGGGTATTTACTAACAAGTCAACTTTGGATTGTGACTGAGTAGATATGGCATCTATCAAATGTTGAGATTGGTCGGGAAACTGAGTATCAATTATTATTACTGTATCTTCTGTCACATAAAAACCAATCGTTCCTCCTCTCTCTTCGAAGGTATATATATTTCCTTCAACATGTGTAATCGTATAATCATCATTTGATGTAAAAACTCCAGAGTTGGATTCTTCTATTACTTTTTTGATTTCTTCTTTAGATTTTCCTTTACAAGAAACTAAATATGGAGCAATTAATAATAACGCTCCCAAATGTGTTCCGCTGGTAATAAATTTTCGCCTTTTCATAATACGTATATTTGATCTTCAAATAGAAATATGTCTGTTAAAGCTACTAATTTTTTTATTACTCTTTTTTTCTTTTCTTTTTGGGCTACAGCCCAAACCACAAACGAATGGCAAAACTCAAGCCAAGGTATTAGCTACAAGTACAATGCATCTAAACCAATTGAAATTCAAGATAATATTGAAATGTCAGGTCAATTACTATCAACAATTGTTGATTATTCTGTAGATTCTGTAGGGGTTGCGACGATTAAAAGAGAAGTTATTTTTCCTCAAGTACATCCAAAATTAAAAAGTACAGACGCGGATTGGAAGATTTATAGAGCTTACTTTAAAGAGACCTTTACAGACAATGAGATTCTTCCCAAACTCTATTATAAGGATAGGCAAATTATATTAGATACTTTGGAATCTATAAAAATTGATGGTTATATTGCTTTTACATATAAATCAATAAACGGCATTTCCATATCTAGAACTATTTTTCCATCGACGGACAAGGCAGCATATATAGAGCGATTTACAATTTCAAATTCTAATAAAGAAGCAATAAAAATTCAAGCTGTTAAAAACCAAAAGTCTGTTTCTTGTCTTACAATCGATGGAGAAAGGCAAAGTATGGTATCGGACTGTGATATAGAAAAATTCTTTGAAATAAATCCGAAGGAGTCCCATTCATTTATGGTCTCCATTTCATTGGAATCTACCCAGTTGAATTCCGAAAATGAGTGGAGTAAAAGAAAAAAGTTTCTTAGTCAAATGAAAACTTCTTGTGTTTTAAAAACACCAAATGAAAATATTAACCAACTATATGAATTTTCAAAAATTAGAGGAAGTGAAAGTATCTTTCAATCCAGATATGGACTAATTCACTCTCCAGGGGGAGGAAGATATTATGTTGGTTTCTGGGCAAATGATCAAGCCGAATATATTAGTCCTCTTTTTCCGTTTTTAGGTTATTCTATCGGTAATCAATCTGCTTTAAACTGTTATACAGCCTTTTTAAATGAAATTAATGAAACATATTCAAACATTCGCTACTCATTTGAATTAGAAGGAATTGCACCTACACCAACTTTAGATAGAGGAGATGCCGCAATGATTGCATATGGTGCCAGTCAGTTTTTATTAGCTTATTCAAATACTAAAGAAGCCGAAAGAATATGGCCATTAATAGAATGGTGTCTAGAATACAACCATCGAATGTTAAATGAAAAAGGTGTTGTAAAAAGTGAAAGCGATGAAATGGAGGGAAGAATTGAAACCGGTCATGCGAATTTATCAACATCTTGCTTATATTATGGGGCTTTAAATCAAGCCTGTATTTTAGCACAATCAATGGGTAATAGCGAATTAGCGCAGAAGTATAAAGAGCAAGCTGAGAAATTAGCCATTAATCTTGAACAATATTTTGGAATGGAGATTGAGGGATTAAAAACATATAGATACTTTGAAGGACACGAGAATTTAAGACATTGGATTTGTATGCCATTAGTTGTCGGAATAAACAATAGAAAAGAGGAAACGATTATTGCTTTATTTGATAAACTATGGGGAGAAAATGGTGTATATGTTGAACGAAATCATCCGAATCCAGATATTTCATCGATCTTTTGGGACAGAGGAACACTATACGCTTTAAGGGGCACATTCTTGTCAGGGGCAACGGATCAATCTTTAAACAAACTAATACAATACACAGATAAAAGGCTTTTAAAAGATCGTGTACCTTATGCTGTAGAAGCTTATCCCGAAGGTTCTATGGCACATTTATCAGCTGAAAGTGGCTTATATTGTAGGGTTTTAACCGAAGGTTTATTTGGAATTCAAGGAACAGGCTTCTATTCTTTTAGATTTAAACCTTCTCTCCCAAGTTCTTGGGACTCTATGGAATTATTAAACAATAAAGCATTTGGGGGTAATTTTTCTATTCTAATATCTAAAGAGGATAATTATACAAGAGTAAAAGTGATTAATAATGAAACACTTATTTATAATGAACGTCACGAAAGTAATACTATGGATTTCATAGAAATAAGCTTAAAGTAAGCTTTTGATTCTTAGGAAGGTGGTAAAATATTTTAGTGTTTAACCCGAATTATGCTTTAGACTATTGCGTAACGAAACTACTTCAAAATCAACGTTTCACTGGAGTTTTCAGATTCACCATTACTTGTAACGCCTTAAGCGTTTGAGATGCTATGTTAAATCTTCCAATTCTCCTGATTTTATTGCATTTTCGTTCCTCTTAACAAAGCCCTAAAGCATAATTCGAGTTTAATCTGTATGTATTTAAATACAAAAAGCCTATTCAAAATCAAATGAATAGGCTTTTATATTTTTTAATCACTTGCAAATCAACAAAATGAATAAGCAAGTTTTCTCAAACTCAGGTTAAAAGTAAATTTTATGCTTTTACTTCAGCCTCTTCTTTCATGGGAACATTATATTTTGCTTTTACTCTCTTCTCTATTTCTAAAGCAACTTCTGGATTATCGCTTAAGAATCTTTTTGCTGCTTCTCTTCCTTGTGCAATTTTAGTTCCTTCGTATCCATACCATGAACCACTTTTTTCCATTATATCAGCATCAACTCCTAGATCAATAATTTCACCAAGTTTTGAAACACCCTCTCCAAACATAATGTCAAATAATGCTAATCTGAAAGGAGGCGCTAATTTATTCTTAACAACCTTCACTTTAGTAGGATTACCTATTACATTTCCTTCTTTGTCTTTTATTGCCGATCCAGATCTTCTAATGTCCAATCTTACTGAGGCATAAAATTTAAGTGCATTACCACCTGTTGTTGTTTCTGGATTTCCAAACATTACACCAATCTTCTCTCTTAATTGGTTAATAAAAATACAGCAGCATCCAGTTCTCCCTATTGTTCCAGTAAGTTTTCTTAATGCTTGAGACATTAATCTTGCTTGAAGACCCATCTTGCTATCTCCCATCTCTCCTTCTATCTCAGCTCTTGGAACCAATGCAGCAACTGAATCAATTACAATAATGTCTATTGCGCCAGATCTTATCAAGTTTTCTGCAATTTCAAGTGCTTGCTCACCATTATCCGGTTGAGAAATCAATAGATTTTCTGTATCTACACCTAGGTGCTCTGCATAAAACTTATCGAATGCATGTTCTGCATCAATAAATGCGGCAATTCCACCGTTTTTCTGACACTCAGCAATTGCATGAATGGCTAGTGTTGTTTTTCCTGAAGATTCCGGTCCATAGATTTCTACTACTCTTCCTTTGGGCAAACCTCCTATTCCTAAAGCTATATCAAGACCAAGTGATCCTGTAGGAATAACATCAGTCTCTACAACTTGCTTATCTCCTAACTTCATTATGGTCCCTTTACCATAAGTTTTATCTAATTTATCAACAGCGAGTTTTAGCGCTTTTAATTTTTCTTGTTGTTGTTTATCTGCCATGATAATTTTTTCTAAATATTAATAAAATGATTAGTGGGATGAACTATGAATTTTAGGCTTTTAGCTCGCAAATTCAAGGCTACAAAGATGCAAAATTTATATTAGTATTTCCAATATATATAGACTAATATAATTTATAAATCTTCTGCTTTTGAATAATGCAATTCCACTAAATGAACATTCGTAAAAAAGAACGGGCATCTATGTTTGTGAACATAGATTTACCCATTCTAGACTACTCTTACTTCACAACCTTTGTTGATAATTAATGGGTGTGTGTTTTCCATGTAAATAAGAGAAGCTTCAATTTAACTGTTTGGGTTAAACCCTGATTAAACAGCAACTTGTTCCTTAGATTTTGGTTCAAGCAAACGAAATTCACTAACCTCTATCTGAGCTGAAGTTTTTTTCACACCCTCACTATCTTCGTAAGAATTGTATTTAAGCTTACCTGTAATTGCTAATTGAGTTCCTTTTTTGGCAAGTTTTGAAATAAACTCTGCACGTTTTCCCCAAACAACTAATCGGTGCCATTCTGTTTTTTGAACAAGTTCGTCTTGTGCGTTTCGATAGGTTTCGTTAGTTGCTAGAGATGATTTAGCTAAAAGTCTTCCATTTCCTAGGTCTTTTGTTTCAAAGTCAGCTCCTAAGTTTCCGATTAAGGTAATTTGATTATTAATACTCATGATTAATGTTAATTGTGCCCATATGGGCGATTATAAAATTCACGCAAGAAATAAAAAGTTCGATTTTCTTGCTGTCCTTTATTAGTGTAATTACCCCTTCATTTCGTTCCCAAATTTTTCAACTTTTTTTAAATTAATTTTGAAAGCACTGTCATCATTGGATTACAGCCGACAAAAAAACACAAAACACATTAGTTAAAGTTTTAATATAATATAATCTTACACAACTATTGTTTGAATCTAAGTAGTTGTTTACTTTTGCGTTCTTATTATAAGAGGTCCCATAGCTCAGTTGGTTAGAGCACCTGACTCATAATCAGGGGGTCCAAGGTTCGAGCCCTTGTGGGACCAC